>CAYHAH010000098.1:0-5815 GCA_964354575.1 uncultured bacterium | reverse complement strand
AATTCTCCTATCCGTGCATACAGGTGAGCGCTAGCCTAGAGGAGGAGATAAGCAGGATGGAAAAAGCCGATTACGCCGTCTTCATGAAGGAAATGGGAATAAAAGAGTCCGCGCTTGATAAGATGAACCAGATGGCGTTCTCCGGCCTCGGGCTGATATCTTTCTTTACCGTCGGAACCGATGAAGTAAGGGCATGGCCGGTAAGGAAAGGCGCCCTGGCCCCCGAAGCGGGCTCAGTCATACATTCCGATATTGAAAGAGGCTTTGTCAGGGCAGAGATGTTCAAGTACGATGACCTGATCGCCGCCGGCTCGGAAGCGAAGCTCAAGGAACTCGGAAAATATTATCTCAAGGGCAAAGACTACCTGGTGCAGGACGGGGACATTTTGAGCTTCAGGGTGGGCACTTGACCCGCTAATTGCAAACCGCCGGCATTTCATTTAAAATAACCTCGATATGACATACAACATAACACTGATACCCGGCGACGGCACAGGCCCCGAGATAGTCGAGGCGGCCCGGCGCTGCATCGAAGCCACGGGAGTAAAGATAAAATGGGAAACCGTTGAAGCCGGGATCGACATAATGGAAAAAGCGGGCACTCCCCTGCCCCCGGCAGTTCTTGAATCCATAAGGAAGAACAAGGTCGCGCTGAAAGGGCCTATAACCACGCCGATCGGAACCGGATTTCGCAGCGTCAATGTTGCCATCCGCAAGGAGCTTGACCTTTACGCGTGCCTGAGACCCTGCAAATCACATAAGGGCGTGCGTTCCCGATATGAGAAGATCGATCTTGTTGTAGTGAGGGAGAACACGGAGGACCTTTACGCGGGAATAGAGTTCGAGGAAGGAAAGCCCGAGACGAAGAATATCATCGCGGCCATTGAAAAAGGATCCAAGAAGAAGATACGCCCGGATTCCGGAGTGAGCATTAAACCGATATCGAGGTTCGGGACGGAGAGGATAGTGAAGTTCGCTTTTGACTATGCGGTAAAACACAACAGGAAAAAAGTCACCGCGATCACAAAAGCGAATATAATGAAGTTCACCGACGGCCTTTTCTTTGCCGTGGCGCGCGAAGTCGCGAAAAACTATGCCGGCAAGATCGAGTACGAGGAGAGGCTGATCGACAACATGTGCATGCAGTTGGTGCAAAAGCCGGAGCTGTACGACGTCATGGTGCTCCCGAATCTCTACGGCGACATATTGTCCGACCTCTGCGCCGGATTGATAGGCGGGCTCGGGATAGCTCCGGGCGCCAATATCGGCAAGGATATTGCCGTGTTCGAAGCGGTACACGGCAGCGCGCCGAAATATAAAGGGCAGAACAAGGTCAATCCGACGGCGGTTATCCTTTCAGGGGCGCTTATGCTCGACTACCTGGGAGAGAAGGAAGCCGCGAAGCGGCTCGAGAAAGCCGCGGCCGACGTGATCGCCGAAGGCAGATCTGTGACTTACGATCTTAAGCCGAACCGTGATGACCCGACTGCTGTCGGGACGTCGCAAATGGCCGATGCCATAATAAGCCGCCTTAAATAACTGCAATGGAAAGATACCGCGTGATCGACCACCCATCTGATATCGGCATTGAAGCCTTCGGTAAAGATAAGCAGGAACTATTTGAAAATGCCGCTTTCGGGATGATGGACACGATGTTCGGAAGCCCCGATGAAAAAAAACTCAATGAGCATTTTAATGTTAAGGTGTCCGCTGAGGACATTGAATCGTTGATGATCGCCTGGCTCTCCGAGTTGCTGTACATCATTGATTCAAAAAAGATATCCCTCTGGGCAATTGAAATAACTGAACTCACCGAGAAAAAACTTGAAGCTAATGTCCTCGGTGGTAAAATAGGGAAAATCAAAATGTTCATAAAGGCTGCTACATATAATCAGCTTGAGATAAAGAAAGAAAAAGATAACTGGAAGGCAAGGATAATATTTGACGTATAAGGAGGTAATATCATGGAAATGGATATGATATCAAGGCTGTTGCTCGCAATGGTATTCGGCGGCGCTATAGGATATGTAAGGGAGATAAAAAAGAAAGCGGCGGGCCTGCGCACCCATACGCTTGTGTGCCTCGGTTCAGCCATATTCACGCTCGTATCGATATATATGACAAAGGACTTAGTCGGAGCTGACCCCTCCAGAATAGCGGCAAGCGTCGTTACAGGAATAGGTTTCATCGGCGCCGGCGCAATATTCCAGACGGGCGGAAGCGTCCGGGGCCTTACAACAGCTGCTTCCATATGGGTTTGCGCGGCAATAGGATTAGCGGTCGGAGCGGGATTATACTCGCTTGCGACTTTTGCGACCATCCTGTCGCTGATCGTCATCCAGCTTCTCCAGATCGTTGAGAAAAAGTACATGCGGGAAAGCGAAAGGGAAGGATAATAAACTGACTAAGCTTTTTCTCGTAATAATAAGCGCGATACTGATCAATAATTTCGTCCTGATCAAGTTCCTGGGTATATGCCCTTTTGTCGGAGTATCAAGCCAGATAGATGCATCGCTGGGCATGGGAGCGGCCGTGATATTCGTCATGACCCTCGCTTCTGCCGTGACATGGGCCCTGCAGGCATATATACTTACGCCGTTCAGGGTCGAATTCCTTCAGACAATAGTTTTCATCCTTGTCATAGCCGCGCTGGTGCAGTTCATCGAGATGGTGATCAATAAAATAAGCCCGACCCTTAAAACCGCTCTCGGCATTTATCTTCCCTTGATCACGACGAACTGCGCGGTCCTTGGCGTCGCGATACTCAACATAAGAAGCAACCTGAACTTCCTGGAAAGCTCGTTCAACGGTTTCGGGGCGGGAGTCGGCTTCACGCTGGCGCTGATAATAATGGCCGGCATAAGAGAGCGGCTCGACATGGCGCCGATCCCCAAAGCCCTGAAGGGAGTGCCGATAACCTTTGTTGTCGCTTCGCTGTTATCCGTCGCTTTCATAGGATTTGTCGGACTGATAACAGAGTAACCTCATGAATTCAAACATCGCGATCATTTTGATCTCCATAATAAGCCTCGCCGTGATAGGCGGGCTTTCCGGCGCGCTCCTTGCGTTCGCTTCGGAGAAATTCAAGGTAAAGACGGACCCGAGAGTCGAAGAAGTGCTGGGCCTTCTGCCCAGGGCTAACTGCGGCGCCTGCGGGTATCCGAGCTGCGCGGCCCTTGCCGAAGCCATTGTTGCCGGAAAAGTCGATGCGGCCGCCTGCAAAGTGGGCGGAGAATCAACCGCGAACAAGATCGCCCAGAAGATCGGCGCAGGAAAATGCGAAGTGAAGGAGAGAATGGTCGCGCGGGTTTTCTGCGGCGGATCGAACGAGAATTGCGGCAAGAAATTTGAATACAAAGGCATCCGCGACTGCGACGCCGTTCTGCTTGTCGGCGGGGGAGACAAGCTGTGCGGATACGGATGCCTCAATTACGCGACCTGCGTGAAAGCGTGCAAGTTTGATGCGATGAAGATGGGCATTGATGGCCTGCCGGTCATTGATCCCGAAAAATGCGTCGCCTGCGGAAAATGCATTGTTGCCTGTCCGAGAAAAATAATAGGTTATATTCCCAAGTCCGCCAAAGTCGTCATTAACTGTTCCACGAAGGACAAGGGGGCTTTTGTGAGAAAAATATGCAAAGTCGGCTGCATATCCTGCAGGTTATGCGAAAAAGCATGCGCGCCAGGCGCCATAACAATGAGAGAAAATCTCCCGGTCATCGACTACAATAAATGCACCGCCTGCCTTGAGTGCGTAAGAGTTTGCCCGATGAAGACAATAGTGGAAGTCTAAGCTTTTCCGTAAATGAACTGATCCGAATTCTTTTCCTTTGACCACGCGGCTAAGGTGAACCCGTTCCTGTCCTTATCGGTCATCAGCTTTATCTTCGGACCGATCGAATCGAAAACCTTCTTCAGCTTCGTATCGCAGATCGCCCAGTCGATGTCGCCCGCGAGCGGTGAGATGCTCGCCTCGCAACCCGGGCTGTATTCGCCCGAGCAGAAGTATTCCACCTGGCTTTCCTCGACCGCGAGCACGCCGTGGGCGAATCCCGGCGGCAGCCATATCCATTCGTTGAAGTCATCCTCCGGCTTCGCGGCAAGCTCATATGCTATTGATTTGCCGAATTTCGGCGAACCCTTGCGGATGTCTATCCCCAGGTCCAGTATCCTTCCCCTCGAAACCCTGACGAGCTTGCCCATGTACGGATTCCACTGGAAATGGAATCCCCTGAAGGTCCCCGCTTTTGAAAAAGCGTCGTTGCACTGGAGGAACTCCACGCCCTTCATGAAATCGAGCTTCTTGAAGTCGCTTTTCCTGAAAGTTTCCGTGAAATATCCGCGGTTGTCGTTATAACGGACGTATTTCATGACCTTTACATCGGGTATCGCCAGGCTTTTTACTTCGAGAATTTTCATGTTTTGATTATAGCATAAAGGCACTATTTGTTATAATATACGGCGGGACGAACAAGGAGGTCCCATAATGCTTTACCCTTACGATCCAACATTCTTAATGCTTATCCCGGCGATAATCCTGGCTATTTACGCCCAGTTCAAGGTCCAATCCACATTCACCCAGATGTCGCAGGTCCGCTCGGCAAGGGGTTATACGGGCGCGCAGATAGGCAGAAAACTGCTTGATGATTCGGGGCTCTCAAGCGTCGGCATAGAGAAGATCCCCGGAAATCTATCCGACAATTACGACCCCCGGGACAAGACCCTTCACCTTTCCGAAAGCGTTTATAACGGCGACTCGGTCGCGGCGATCGGCGTTGTGGCGCACGAAGTGGGGCACGCCGTTCAGGATTCGAAAGCCTATGCGCCTCTAAAGATAAGGAGCGGCCTTGTTCCAGCCGCCAACATCGGCTCCCAGCTGGCGATACCTCTTTTCTTTCTCGGATTGATCTTCAGCTATCCCATGCTCATGGACATCGGAATAATCGCATTTTCCCTGGCTGTAGCTTTCACCATCATAACCCTGCCCGTTGAGTTCAACGCGAGCCGGAGGGCAATAACAATGCTGTCTGACGGAATGTATATCGAGAAGGATGAAGTGCCTATGGCGAAGAAAGTTCTTGATGCGGCGGCGCTCACTTATGTCGCGGCAACCGCGATGGCGGTCCTCAATTTGATCCGTCTTTTAGCTTTACGTGGATCAAGAGAAGACTAACAGGCTCCTTATAATCCTCGGCCCGACTGCCGTCGGCAAGTCAAAGCTCGCCATCGAGCTCGCGAAAAGATTGAACGGCGAGATCATCTCCGCCGACTCGATGCAGGTCTATTTCGGAATGGACATCGGCACAGCAAAGCCGTCGCGCGAAGAACTGGAAGAAACCCCTCATCATTTAATAAACATCATCGCGCCTGATAAGAACTGGAGCGTCTCTGATTTCGTGACGAACGCCAGAAGCATCATCGAGGACATAGTAAAAAGGGGGAAGCTCCCGATGATCGTCGGCGGAACGGGACTTTACCTGAACGCCCTCATCGAGGGATACGCTTTCCCGGTAATCGAGGCCAATAAAGAGATAAGGGGGCGGCTTGAAGGTGAAGCCAAGTCATTTGGAAGTCTTCATCTGTACGAGAGGCTCAAGAAAGTGGATCCGGATTCCGCATCAAATATACATTACAACGACCTCAAGCGCATTATCAGGGCTCTGGAAGTTTTCGAGATGACCGGAAAGCCGATATCACAGCTTAAATCAAAGGATGAGGAGAACCTGCCCTACGAGACGGTCATAGTCGGGCTTGATATGGACAGAAAGAAACTGTATGAAAGGATCGAGGAAAGAGTGGATCGGATGCTCAAGTC
>CAYHAH010000097.1:0-4806 GCA_964354575.1 uncultured bacterium | reverse complement strand
TTTCAGGAGGGGATCGTTCGTGAGGACCGCGCCTCCTTCTCCCATTGTTATGTGATGGGGAGGGTAAAAGCTGCAGGTCGCCAGGTGACCGAAGGTCCCGGTATATTCGCCTTTGTATTTTGAGCCGAGAGAATCGCAGTTATCCTCGATCACCCAAAGGTTATGCTTTTTTGCGATCCTCATTATCCTGTCAAGATCGACCGGATTTCCGAGAGTGTGGGCGACGAATATCGCTTTTGTTCTGCCGGATATCGCTTTTTCGATCCTGCCTGCGTCAATGTTGTATGTGCCAAGCTCTACGTCAACAAAAACCGGCACAAGATTATTCTGGAGTATCGGGTTCAATGTTGTCGGGAATCCGCAGGCGACGGTTATGACCTCATCGCCGGGCTTCAGCCTTCTTTTTCCGAGCTTCGGTGAAGTCAGGGCGCTAACGGCAAGAAGGTTCGCCGATGAGCCGGAATTTGCCAGCATGCAGTATTTGACGCCCAGGAATTTGGCAAGTTTGCTTTCAAACTCCGCGGCGAATCTCCCCGAGGTGAGCCAGAAATCGAGGGACGAATCGACAAGATTGATAAGTTCCTTCTCGTCATAGACGCGGCCGGAATAATTGATCATTGTCCTGCCGGGAATGAATTTCTCCCCGCTTTTTCTCGCCTTATGAAGTTTTTTCACTCTATCAAAGATCTCTTTGCGCAGCGTGCTCTCAGAGCCCATGTTCTTCACCTTTCATTCATCGCACTTGCTTGTTTTGCAGTATTTCATGTATTCGTCTTTTTCTATCGCTTTTCTGTCTATCTCCGGCAGGATCGACCGGTAATATTGATACAGTTCTTTCAGGGCGCTGTCGAACGGAGTGAATTCAAGATCGATCTCCTTTTGGAGCCGGGAGTTGTCGCCGCTGTATTCCGTGCCCAGGCCGGGATTTTTTACGATCACTTCAGACCTGAAGTCCGATATCTTATTGATCTTGTTCGCTATGGTCACGAGGTCGATTGTTGTCCCCGTTGTCAGGTTATATATGTTGTGCTTCGGCCTGTTCGAGAGAAAGCGCTCAACTATCTTCACGCAGTCGCCGATGTACATGTAATCAAAATTGACGTTCTGATTTATGACGATCGGAAGCTTGAAGATGTTCTTTACTATCGCATTTGATATGAATTTGAATCCGTAGTCCTCATACTTGCCGAACATCCCGAAGATGCGGAGGTTAAAAATGTTCTTTGACCTTTCCGCGAACTTTGAGCAGACGTATTTGGAAAAGCCGTAATCATCCGAGGGGATATGGGCCCCGAAGTGATCCTCGCTCATGCGCGGTTTGTAATTTTGCCTGTCGTATTCAGCGCCGCTGCCGAAAAATATCATATGCCTTGAATCGTCCATTGATCGAATGAGATTGAAGAACATGCGCAGGTTGGTTGAAACAACGTCCGTTTTCCCGGCATCATAACCGGTTTTTCTCGAGCCGCCGACGCTGGCGCAGTGGATGATGACGTCGATATTATTGCCGGCGATGAAATCAGAGACTTTTTCAGGGTCGACAAGTTCCAGGTCTTTGTGATACGGATAATATAACGAATACTTTGACGGGAACCGGCTTAAATGTTCCACAAGGTTCCTGCCCACGAATCCGCGGGCTCCCGTTATGAAGATGTTCGATTTTTTTTTGCTCATTTTACTCCCTGAACGAAAAATGCTTGTGGCCGAAATAACTTATTATCACCGTAAGTATAATGATCAAAGCCTGCGACATCAAAGGATGAATGCGCAGAAGCTCGACAAAGACAGGCAGCAGCATGAGGTTCGCAATAAAGGCTGCTCCGTAAACAACGTAAAAACGGGAGTATTCCTTCATGAAATTGCCTTTGGTCTTAAAGACGAAAAACTTATAACTCAGATAAGCGTTGGTTATGCTCAAAATGTTGCTTATGACCAGCAAGATCATATAGTGCGTTGCCGGTGAAAAAAGATAATAAAGAATGACAAAGGAAAAATAGCCGAACACCGTGTTCCATGCGCCGGCAATAAGGAACCTTATTTTTTCACTGTGCTTTTTGATGAGATCCATCGCTAAAAGTTTATTCTTTCCTTTTCGATCACAAGGGGCCTCTTGAGCACCTGGGTGTGGATGGATCCTATGTATTCCCCGATAATACCGATGAAGAAAAGCTGGACCGCGGAGAAAAAGAAAATGCCTATGATAAGCGGTGCCATGCCAAGCTGGAAGCCCTGCCAGAAGATAAGTTTATATATCAGATAAACCAGCGCGACCAAAAAGCTTAGTACCGCAATGCTGAATCCAAGCATGGTTGCAAGTCTTAACGGTACTTTGGAATAGTTTGTTATTCCAAGCATGGCCATATCATAAAGCGAATAAAAATTGTTCTTTGTTCTGCCTTTCTTCCTTTTTGGCTGGACATATTCTATGCGGCAAATGTCGTAGCCAATGTCGGCAATAAGCCCTCTAAAATAAGGGTAGGGGTCGTCGATCGATCTTAGTATCTCGATTATTTTTTTGTCGTAAAGGCCGAAGCCGGTGAAATTCTTCACCTGTTCTATTTCAGAAAGGGTGCCCAGCAGATTATAAAAAAGTTTTCTGACCGCGAACATCAGCCTGGATTCTTTGCTCTGCTTCTTAACCCCGATGACTATTTTGTATCCTTCTTCCCATTTTTTTATGAAATCGGGGATCAGGGACGGCGGATCCTGCAGATCGGCTACTATCGAGATCACGGCATCTCCGCTTGATTGGAGGAGGGCGTGAAAGGGGGAGCGTATGTGGCCGAAGTTCCTTGTATTGATTATGATCTTTACATTTTTATCCTTGGCGGCTATTTCTTTAAGTATCGGGACCGTTCTGTCCTGTGAGGCATTGTCGATGAAAATGTGTTCATATTGATAGCCCGGGAGCCTGGAAAAGGCCTCTTTAACTTGTTGATAAAGCTCCCTGACATTATCTTCTTCGTTGTAGCAGGCGGTTACGACGCTTATTGATCTCATCTGGCCCTCCTTCTCATTCCTTCAATGGTTTTACCATCATTTCTTTCTTGAACTCTTCCCTCGGAAGGAACGGATACATGTCTTCGATCGGCTTTGATACCAATGTTCCGTCCGCCAGTTTATCCGAAGATGATCTGGGTATGAGCAATTGCCATTCAGGCGTCATGACATCGCAGATCACAGGCCCATCATGTTCCATCACTTCTTTTAACTTTGAATCTATCTCGTCAGCAGAACTGATGCGAACCCCTTTCATTTCGTATGCATCGGCGATCTTCAATGCGTCCGGGCACCACACGCCTGTTTTAGGGCCCTCGCCGAACAATCTGCCTTCCATAAAATTGCTTTGCGTATGCCTTATCAGAAGGTATCCGTTATTATTGAAAATGATCACTTTTATCGGCATTTTGTTGTGTTTTATCGTCGCTAATTCCTGTATGTTCATCTGCAGGCTTCCGTCACCGGTGATCACTATTGTTCTTCTGTAATTATTGGCTGCGCAAGCGCCCATTGCAGCGACCCAGTAGCCCATGGAAGAGATGCCTCCCGTGGTAAGGAACCTTTGTCCTTTTTTAATTTTCCAGGTTTGGCAGGCTACGTGAAAACAAGAACCGGTGTCAACAAGCACCAGATCGTCCCGGGTCGCGGCATTACTGAGCTTTTCGGTGAAATAATATGAATTAACGGGTTTTTCATTCTTATATTCCGGCAGAACGACAGGGTACCGTTTTTTCCAGTCGTTACATTTTGCAACCCAAGCGGAAGTATCCGGCAGGTCCTTAACGGATGCCGACTGTGAGGACAATGCAGTTATAAAATCCCCGGCGTCGCTTTTGATCTTCAGGTCGATCTTAACGCCTGGCTTATTCAGCTCTTCTGTGTCGATATCTACCACGATCTTTTTTGCGTTCCTGCCGAAATCCGCAGGATTGTGGCCGACCAAAGCAGAAGCGAGCCTGCATCCGACAGATATGATGAGATCCGAGTTCTGGATCGCGAAATTAGCCGACCTCTCGCCGTAATTGCCCGGTCTGCCGACGTATAACCTGTCGTCGCTGTTTATGATGTCTATTCCCAGCCTTGCCGTTAATACCGGGATATTCAACCTTCTTGCAAGTTCGCAAAATTCTTTGCTGACGCCCGCGATCCTGATGCCCTGGCCGGCAATGAATATCGGTCTTTGAGAGGTGCTTATCAAGTGCAGGGTCTTTGCTATCTGTTTCTGCAGAAGATCCGGGTCCGTTCTTTCTACCGGCGGATCGAACTTTTCATTCAATTCATCCGGGACCTCCATTTTCTGAACATCAAGCGGCACATCTATCCAAACCGGCCCCGGACGGCCGTTCAATGCAAGATAATATGCTTTTTCCATGTAATAACGGATCCGTTTCGGGTCATCCACCGTTATAAAGAACTTGGTCACATTATCGACTAGAGGCTGAATATTGATCCCCTGAATGCCGTATTGTCGTATTTTTGTTTTTTGCTGGTACTGTACCGATGCCAACGCAGACTGCCCTGAAACGACCAGCATCGGCGATGAATCGGTCCAGCCGCCGACCACGCCGTTTATAACGTTGACGCTCCCGGGGCCGGCGGTGACCAAAGCCACGGCCAGTTTTTTAGTAAGTCTTCCGTAGGCTTCCGCCGCCATGCCGGCGGATTGTTCATGATGGGTGCAGATGGTTTTTATTGTTTTTGATCTCTGCAATGCATCCACCAGGTACATGGCCTGTCAGCCTGACACCATGAACGCGGTATCAACGCCTTTCTTGGACAAAAAGTCGAATATATAATCAGCAACGT
>CAYHAH010000096.1:0-4732 GCA_964354575.1 uncultured bacterium | reverse complement strand
ATTTCAAGTTTTACAGGGGTTAAGGTGTCAGAATTACTTTCCAAGTTGAACCTTCCTTATGATCTGAAGCGGCTGTCCTATTCCGAGCTTAAGGACCTGGCGAATGAAGTAAGGACATTGATAATAGATGCCACTTCGCGCTACGGCGGTCATCTTTCTTCCTCCCTTGGCGCGGTTGAGCTGACGGTGGCGCTCCACGCGGTCTATGATTCGCCGAAAGACAAGATCCTCTGGGATGTAGGACACCAGGCCTATGCCCACAAGATACTGACGAACAGAAGCTCAAGGTTCATGACACTTCGCCAGCACGGGGGAATATCCGGTTTCCCGAACAAAGACGAATCCGCGCACGACCCGTTCACGGTCGGGCACGCGAGCAATTCAATATCTTTAGCGCTGGGACTCGCAAGGGCAAGGGAGCTTGAGGGGGAGCGCTTCAACATAGTTAGCGTGATAGGCGACGGCTCTCTTTCGGGAGGCCTTGCGCTGGAGGGAATAAATAATCTTATCGGCTTGAGGGATAATCTGGTGATCGTTTTGAACGATAACCAGCTGTCGATATCAAAGAATGTGGGCGCCATTGCCGATTATTTCACAAAGCTCAGGACAAGCCCGACCTATGTTAAGTTCAGGGACCGCGTTGAAAGGATGATCGAGCGGATCCCCAAGATCGGTGTCGCGCTCGTGAAAAGGGCGGAGAACATGAAGAACAGGCTGAAGCACTTTGTCGTTGACTTCAATGTCGGGGTCATTATCGAGGAACTGGGAATAAGGTATCTCGGGCCGATAGACGGCCACAATATTCCCCTGATAATCGGGACTTTGCAGTATGCGAAAGAAGTAAAAGGCCCCGTTGTTGTCCACATACTCACAAAAAAAGGCAAGGGTTATAAACCGTCGGAAGCCGACCCGACCAAGTTTCATGGCATAGCTCCGTTCAAGATCGAGACCGGAGAAGTGACATCAAGAAGCGATATGCCGACATACACATCCGTTTTCGGCAAGACCATCCTCAGGTTAGCTGAAGAAAACAAAAAGATCGTAGCTATAACCGCTGCCATGCTTGACGGAACAGGGCTTGAAGGATTCGCAAAGGCATATCCGAAAAGGCTTTTTGATGTAGGGATCGCGGAAGAGCACGCGGTCACTTTTTCCGCCGGGCTTGCAAGATCGGGCTTCAGGCCGGTCGTGGCGATATATTCAACTTTTCTCCAGCGAGCTTATGACGAAATAATTCACGATGTATGCCTCCAGAACCTGCCGGTCGTCTTTGCAATAGACAGGGCCGGCATTGTCGGAGAGGACGGGGCGACGCATAACGGGATCTTCGACATCGCATACCTGAGGCACATGCCTAACATGACATTCATGGCTCCGAAAGACGAGAACGAACTTCAGCACATGCTGTATACCGCGGTAAATCACAATGGGCCAATTGCGGTCAGGTATCCGAGAGGACAGGGTAGGGGTATGGGGTTGGATGACAGTTTTAAGAAAATCGAGATAGGAAAAGGGGAAATAGTTTATAAATCCGAAATCCGAAGCACGAAATCCGAAGGAAATCCGAATCCTCAAAATCCAAATATTCTGGTTGTTGCTATCGGTTCGATGGTTTATCCGGCGATTGAGGCGGCTAAGATAGCTGAAGCAAAGGGGATCAGTTCGATTGTGGTGAATGCGAGATTCGTAAAGCCGCTGGATGAGGAGCTGATATTAAAGCTCGCGAAGCAATCCGATAAAGTGATCACTGTCGAAGAAGGCGTTCTTGAGGGCGGTTTTGGAAGCGCGGTTGCCGAGATTTTGATCGATAAAGGAATTAATAAGCCGATCAGTAGGATAGGTCTGCCCTCAAAGTTCATCGAACACGGAACAAGAGCCGAGATACTTGACCTGTACGGGCTTACCCCAGAAAAAATAGCTTCCGCTTTTTGAATATCTGGTGATGTCTCCAGTGAATATCGTCCTGCAGCGGATAATCGCTTCTAAAGTGCGCGCCTCTTGATTCTTTCCTGTTTAAAGCGGCTTGGGCTATCAGGAGGGACGCGGTTGCCATGTTCTTCAGTTCAAGCTCATCCTTGTCATCCGGAATATAGCTGATCTTTCTGCTGATCTTCTTAAGTTCATATAAGGCGGCTTTCAAGTCTTTCCCGTTCCTTACAATGCCCACTTTGTCCCACATCAACGCCTTAAGCTCCTGTTTTAACTTCTTGATCTCTTCAGGATTTAATTTTGGAGGCAGTTGGTCGGTAAATTTAGGCGTGAAGCTTTCAATGGCTTTATCAATTTCAGGGGACCTGTTGCTGCTCTCGGCATTTATCGCGGCCCTGTAGCCGAAGACCAGGCCGTCCAGGAGGGAATTGCTGGCAAGACGGTTCGCGCCGTGTATCCCCGCGGAAGACACTTCTCCCGCCGCGTAAAGGCCCGGTATGTTTGTCCTTCCGTCAGTGTCGATCTTTACTCCGCCCATGAAATAATGGGCGGCCGGCGTTACCGGGACCTTGTCTTTTGTGATATCGATGCCGTATTTGAGGCATTCTTCATATATTTTAGGGAATCTTTTCTTGATCTTATCCTCGCCGATCGGAGACAGGTTAAGGTATACGCGGTCGGAATCGGTCCTGTTCATTTCAGTCAGTATCGATCTTGAGACTATATCCCGCGGAGCAAGCTCTTTGAGTATGTGGTAGTTGGGCATGAATCTTTCCCCGTTCACGTTCTCAAGTATCGCTCCTTCACCCCTCACTGCCTCGGAGATAAGGAACCTTGTTTCAACTACATCATGAATGAAAAGCGTGGTGGGATGGAATTGGACAAATTCCATGTCGATGACTTCTGCGCCGGCTCTGTAAGCCATTGCTATCCCGTCTCCGGTGGCAAAGGACGGGTTGGTATTGTGAAGAAACACCTGTCCCAGGCCTCCCGTAGCCAGCATTGTTGAACGGGCGGAAAATATCAATTTTCTGCTGTTCTTTATGTCTATCGCTTCCGCCCCTATGCATCTTCCGTTCTTGATAATAAGATCCCTGCCGTAAATGAAATTGCGCACATCCACGAGTTTTTCCTTCAGAAGCGTCGCGGCAAGGCCTCTTTCTATCTCCGAACCCGTGGCGTCGCCCGCGTGGAGAATCCTCCTGTGGCTGTGAGCGCCTTCAAGGGCGAGTTCGTAAACGTCCCCGATCTTGTCGAATTTAACTCCCATTTTAATGAGTTCACGGACTCTTTTAACGCCGTCATTCACGAGTATTTTTACGGCGCTTTCGTCGCTCAGCCCGGCGCCTACATCGAGAGTGTCCTGCATGTGGAAGAGAGGGGAATCCTTCTGCTCGTCGATCGCAGCGGCTATCCCGCCCTGCGCGTATTCAGTCGCGGTTTCTCCGGTTTTCCCTTTTGTGAGGAGGATCACTTTTCCGTGGTGGCTCGCTTCTATTGCGGCAGACAGTCCCGCTATCCCGCCGCCGATTATCAGAAAGTCGCATTTGAACACTTGATCTCCGGTGTTCATAGAAGCTTCCTTATGGTGTCAGGAAGCCACTCGAGGTAGCGGGAATAATATACCCGCCCCATCTGGTCGGTTTCGGAATATCTGACCGTCAATTTTGTGTCATGCGTATTCATGAAGTTATTATTATAATTGCCGCGGAGAGGACTCGAACCTCCACGCTGTTTAGGCATACGCTCCTGAAGCGTACGTGTCTACCAATTCCACCACCGCGGCAAGCGATCTATTTTATCATGCCGAAGGGGAGAGTCGAACTCCCATGAGGGGTTACCTCGCACGATTTTGAGTCGTGTGCGTCTGCCAGTTCCGCCACTTCGGCAATCACAGGGGCTTAAGCTCTTCGAATATCCCCATCGACCTGAATTTCTTGTAGCGTTTCTCCACAAGTTCGGTTTTTGAGAGTCTATTCAGTTCTTCAAGGTTCCTCAGAAGCGCGGCTTTGATGTTCTTTGCGGTCTGCTCGGCATTGCTGTGAGCTCCGCCGGCCGGCTCCTTTATTATCTCATCGATTATTCCCAGGGCTATAAGGTCTTTGGCGGTTATCTTAAGCAGCTCTGCCGCCATGCCAGCTTTTGACGCATCCCTGAAAAGTATGGAAGCGCATCCTTCGGGGGAAATTACCGAGTAGATGGAGAACTCAAGCATCAGGACCCTGTCGCCGACGCCTATGCCCAGCGCGCCGCCGCTTCCGCCTTCTCCTGTTATCACGATGATCATCGGGACCTCGAACTGGGACATTTCCCTCAAATTCCTTGCGATGGCTTCCGCAACAGACCTTTCTTCGCCTTCGATCCCCGGATACGCGCCGGGAATGTCAATGAAAGTGATTATCGGCTTGTTGAACCGCTCGGCCATCTGCATGAGACGCAGGGCTTTCCTGTATCCCTCCGGGTTTGCCATGCCCCAGCGCCTGTAGATGTTCTCTTTCGTGTTGTTGCCTTTCTGCTGACCGACTATCACGACGGATTGAGTGTCAAGTTTTGCAATACCACCGACCATTGCAGGGTCATCCGCAAAGCCCCTGTCGCCGTGGAGTTCCATGAAATCCGTGAATATGAATTTCACAAGGTCCAGCATGGTGGGCCTTAGGACGTGCCTGGCGACGGAAACTATCTGCAAAGGTGAAAGGTTGGAGAAGATCTCTTTTTTCTGGTGTTCTATCCTCTGTTCAAGGGCTTTCATCTCGGAGGTAAGGTCGATCTTGCCTCCCTTTGATAGTCGTTTAAGTTCGTC
>CAYHAH010000095.1:0-3826 GCA_964354575.1 uncultured bacterium | reverse complement strand
ACTTCCATCTTTATGTTGTCTCCCGGCATGACCATCTCGACGCCCTGCGGAAGCTTTATTTCTCCCGTGACATCCGTGGTCCTTGCGAAGAATTGCGGCTTGTATCCGGTGAAGAACGGCGTATGGCGGCCGCCTTCTTCCTTTGTCAAGACATAAACCTGAGCCTCGAACTTTTTGTGAGGCTTTATCGTGCCCGGTTTCGCGAGCACCATCCCGCGCTTTAACTCTTCTTTTTCAATGCCCCGCAGCAAGGCCCCGATGTTGTCTCCCGCAATGCCTTCGTCCATGGTTTTCCTGAACATTTCAACACCCGTCACGATGGCCTTTTTATGGCTGCCGAGTCCGATGACCTCTATTTCCTCTCCTACTTTTATCTTGCCTCTTTCTATCCTTCCGGTCCCCACTGTTCCTCTTCCCGTTATTGAGAACACGTCTTCAACGGACATCAGGAACGGCTTGTCGATTTCCCTTTTTGGGTCGGGGATATACGAATCCAGAGCGTCCATGAGCTCGAATATCGACTTGCAGTTCTCGCAGCCGTCCTTTCCGCACCCGCACTCCATGGCTTTTAGGGCTGATCCTCTGATGATAGGGGTCTTGTCGCCAGGGTACTCGTATTTTTTCAATAGATCCCTGGTTTCAACTTCCACCAGGTCGATAAGCTCTTTATCATCCACCATGTCTATCTTATTAAGGTATACAACGATGTATGGAACGTTAACCTGGCGCGCCAGAAGTATGTGCTCCCTTGTCTGAGGCATCGGCCCGTCCGCAGCGGATACCACGAGAATGGCCCCGTCCATCTGCGCAGCGCCGATGACCATGTTCTTTACGTAATCCGCGTGGCCGGGGCAGTCGATGTGCGCATAGTGGCGCTTTGCCGTTTCATATTCGACGTGGGCTATCGCGATAGTTATGCCTCTTGCTTTTTCCTCCGGTGCCGCGTCGATCTCATCGAAGGCCTTTGCTTTTGCCATTCCCTTGGTCGCCAGGCACTTTGTGATGGCCGATGTCAGCGTTGTCTTTCCATGATCGACGTGCCCGATCGTTCCCACGTTCACGTGCGTTTTTGACCTCACAAATTTTTCTCTTGCCATAAGAATACCTCCTAATCTCAATTTGAGATTTGTCTATTATACAGATGGGGTTTTTCTTGTCAACTACTAAAAAAGCTGCTGACCGGGATCGGACCGGTGACCTCTTCCTTACCAAGGAAGTGCTCTACCAACTGAGCTACAGCAGCATTTCCGCTCCGGTGACCTCCCCGATTCCATCGGGGTGCTCTACCAATCCCGACGCTCCGGTCGGGGCAGCTTAGGGCTGCTTAGAACTTAAGCAGTTCTTTTGCTTTTTCTTCCAGCTCTTGCTTTGCCTTTTCTTCAGCTTCTTTTTTGGCCTTGTCCAGTTCTTTTTGAGCCGCGTTCTCAAGTTCCTTCTTCTTTGAGTCCATTATCTGCTGGACGGCCGTGCCAACCTTAGGTATCGGGATGGGCTTCTTGAGCGAGCCGATCATCTCAAAATCCAGCGAATACCACCCCTGTGCATCCTTGAATGCGTCATATTCGGAGGACAGCTTGGTGGTCTTCGGGTTCAATTTCAGGGAAAGCGTGTTCCCCTTGATGAATTCCAGGGATACAATGTTCGCGCTGCCGTCGAACGAGAGCTTTATGTCCCCCGCATCCCCGTTGTTAAGGGACATGTTCTTTATGGCAGCTATCTTATTGGCAGCGGAGAAATTCGCCTTGAACTCCTTCAGCTCTATGTCCTCCTGCAGCATTTTCAGGCCGATCTTCTCGCCGACAGCGGAAAGGGACTTGAGCTTTGACACCTTCCCGTTCACAAGGATGAAGCTCCCGTTCGCCTTCACGTTCGCGAGTATATCGGGTGTTTCAACTCCTCTTCCCGTCAAAGAGGCAACTCGGAAGCCGAGGTCGCCGTGGAGCTTATCCTTCAGGTCCTTGTAATCCGGCAGCTTGGTCAGGAAAGATTCCACTATATCGTTGGAGGCGGGTGTGGCGTCAAATCCTTTGCCGACAAGGTTTTCCACGGTATACGCGATGCCGCTGACATTCAGGTCGGCTGCGATCTTCCCGGTGATGTTCCCGCGGTAAGCTTTAACCCCGGAAACATCGATGTTAACCTTCTTGTTCGCCAGATTGACCGACCCTTTTAATGAATCAAGCTTCATTTCCTTGTACAAGATGTTGTTCAAGTCGATGTTCACGGCTGCCTTGATGTTCGCGGGGATCGATCTCATCGACTTGTCGATATTGCGCGTCATGGTGCCGTAGGGCGGGGGAGCCGCTTTTGCCTTTGGCTTCTTGCTGCCCGTGCCGGAGACTATCGCGAGGAACTTGTCCACATCGATCTTCAGGGAGGATACGTTCATATTTATTGAGGGCGCTTTGTCGAAATTGGCGATATCCGCTTTAAGCCGGAGCTTTTCGCCTGCGGCGGATATTTCCAGATCAGATATCTTCACCGAGGCCTTGTTCATGTCCAGCATTACGTCCCCATTTATCGATATCGGAACAGGCTTCCCTTCATATACACCCAAAACGCTAACATAAATATGTATGGGCCTTTTTGTGACCAGGGAAATCCCGGAAATGTTGACGTTCAGGTCCTTTAACTGGCTTACCTTCCCGGCCTGGTTAATGGTCAGCTTGCCGTTAACTATCGCGAACTTCGAGACCATTATTGAGACTGCTTCCTTCTTCTTTGATGGCTTAGCCGCCGGTTTCGGCGCCGCAGGTTTCTTTGCGCCTACAAGATCGCCGTAATTGGAAGTGCCGTCCGCTCTCATCTCGATCAATATCTCGGGCTTAACAAGGACAACCTTGTCTATTGCGACCGAGCCGCGGAGAAGTTTCCAGAGGTCGTATTTGAGCTCGATGCTTCCCGCGGACAGGAAAAGCTCCTTCGAAAATCCCGGCCTGTTGCTGACTGACAGGTTCTTGAGCTCTATGCCTTTGAAGATGTTGAAAGACACCTTGCCGATCTTTACCTGCCTGTGGATCGCCTCGGACGCTTTCTGCGCCGCCATGTCTTTTATCTTATCCAGCGGCAGGAAATAGGGAATGGCTATTGCCGCGATTATCAAGAGAATAACAAGAACCCCTAAAACGATCCCGATCCACTTCAGCGCCTTTTTTAAACTGCCCAACATATTTTTTCCTCCTTTTATTTGCAGGAACCTGCGACTAAAAGTCGCGGTTCCTTTTGACCTATGCTTTTTCATTTTTCAAAGCTTCGGACACGAACCTGCTCACCAGCGAGCCGTCCACGTTAAAACCCTTGGCCATCATGGCCTTCATGACTTTTCCGGTGTCCTTTGGAGAGGTTGCTCCTACTTCCGCGATCGCCTTGACGACGGCATCCTTAACTTCCGCTTCCGAGAGCATCTTCGGGAGATATTCTTCGACGATCTTTAATTCGCCTTCAAGCTTCGCGACCGCTTCGGGCCTATTGACCTTTTTTGTTTCCTCGATGGCATCCTTGAGGCTTTTCGCGTATTTCTGGAGGACCTTTATTATCTCAGGATCCGGAAGGTCGCCCCTCGCGTTCACATTAAGGACCTTCGACTTCATCATCCGGATGACCTCCAGCCTGAAGGTGTCCCTGGCCTTCATTGCGGCAGCCAGGTCACGGTTGATCTTCTTGAACATTTCAGCCATATCAACTCTCCTTTCAATATCTGCATTAGTATATTTAAAAAGCCCGGCGCTGTAAAGTTGTTTGTGAAGTTTTCCATTATACAACTATACAACGATTGACAGCCAGTATCCGCACTGTATAATACCAAAATTCGGAGGTGAAAAATGAC
>CAYHAH010000094.1:0-6903 GCA_964354575.1 uncultured bacterium | reverse complement strand
GATCTCCCGGGTCATGGGCGTATCTTTGATCTTTTTGCGGTCTTGGCCGGGCCGGTCATGGTGAACCACGATCCGATGGATATTATGCGGTCTATTTGCATGTCCTGTGATCCTGAAGTTCATAAAAACCCTCCGCATACTTTATCGACCTATTTCGCAGAAAATTTCAGTTTATTTGAGAAAAAATGAGGCGGAAAAAAGGCTTATTCGGGGCTTATTGTCCCTTTATGACGCATGCTTCCATGTAAGCGGAAACCGCAAGGACAGGCAGGCAGAAAATAGCGTACGTTTTTAGCCGTAAAGACAGCAATTCCGCGAGGAATAATGACGCTCCCCCGCTCGCGGCGGGACTCGCGGCGCCCACAGACACCATGGCGACCGCAAGCGACATCCCCATTCCAAGCGCCAGGGAAAAAGTGATTATCTCAAGAACAAGGACAAAAGTCGAAAAAAGCATCAATTTGAACAGCTTTCCCGCCCCGTGAATATGGCCCATCTCATAGCCCTCAACGGTCATCTTGGACGGAATGAAAACGGTCAGCCCTATGTTCATGCCAGTCAGGAAAGCAATTATGAACGGGAATATCACGAAAAGGCCGGACATCATATAGACCGCTATGGATATCGAGTTGAAAATGAAGATTATCAGAAATATCCTGATGAAGCCCGCCTTGGGATTCACATACTTGGACATTTTTTTCAGGAACCAGTGGGGGAACCATTTGAGAAACTTGATCTTGAAGTGATCTACCGCGTATGAAGAACAAAATCCTGCAAAGAAGACAAGAAGGGCGAACCACGTGAAATATATGTTTTCCTTGACGATATATATAGCTTCCAGCATCAAATTGAACCTTTCCTTATTTTTTCCCTTATGCCATCCATCAGTCTCATTATGAACCTAAGATTATGGATTGTCATCAGGGTCAATGGCAGTATTTCTTTTGCGATAAAAAGGTGCCTGATATACGCTCTGGTGAAATTTTTGCATGCGTAGCAGTCGCAGGATTCTTCAAGCGGGGAAAAGTCCTTCTCGAACTTCGCGTTCCTTATTATCTCCTTCCCTTCCGCCGTCAAGAAAGCCCCGTGGCGCGCGAGGCGCGTGGGTATGACGCAGTCAAATAGGTCGATCCCGTGCTTGACCGCTTCCTCGATATCCTCAGGGAAACCCACGCCCATGAGGTGCTTCGGTTTTTCGTATTCGAGGTTGGAAGTTGATACTTCGAGCATCTCGATCATCAGGTCCTTCGGCTCGCCTACCGACAAACCTCCTATCCCATAACCAGGGAAATCCAGTGATCTGATCTCTTCAGCCGACCGTTTTCTCAAGTCCTTGAACATCCCTCCCTGAACTATCCCGAACAACCTATCCTTATCCCCTATCTCCTTGCTTCTTTTTGCCCATAAAGTAGTCCTCTTTACTGCTTTTTCCGCCTCCGCCTTGGTTGCTGGATATGCCACGCATTCATCAAGTGGCATGATTATGTCCGACCCTAAAGCCGCCTGTGTCTCAATAACTTTTTCCGGCGTCAGAAAGTGTTCCGACCCGTCAATGTGCGACGAAAATCTGACCCCTTCGTCTTCAATCTTTCTCAGTTTGGCAAGGCTGAAAACCTGATAGCCGCCGCTGTCGGTCAACATAGGACCGTTCCAGCCGGTGAATTTTTGCAGACCTCCCGCTTCCCTGATGACCTCCGCGCCGGGCCTTAGATAAAGGTGGTAGGTATTGCAGAGGATGATCTGCGCGCCGGTTTCCCTGACCTGAAGTGGGGTCACAGCTTTGACCGAACCCTGAGTGCCCACGGGCATAAAAGCAGGAGTATCAATGATCCCGTGAGGGGTTTTGAGTCTCCCGGCCCTGGCTTTCGATTTGGAGCTTTTCGCCAATATCTCGAACATTTTCATAATATTAACATCGCGTCGCCGAAACTGAAGAACCTGTATTTTTCCTTGATGGCTTCCTCATAAGCTTTCTTTATAAGGTCGATCCCTGCAAATGCGGAGACAAGCATAATTAATGTGGATCTCGGCAAATGGAAGTTCGTGATCAAGGCGTCAACGACCTTGAATTTGTAGCCCGGATAAATAAATATATCCGTCGTCCCGATGCCTGGACGGCTCACGGATTCAAGAAGTCTTGCCGAAGTCGTCCCGACCGCAATTACCCTGCCCCCATTTGCCTTCATGGCCTTGATAGCCTTTAGTGCCTTTTCGCTTATCTCATATTCCTCGCTGTGCATTTTATGGCCGGCGATATTTTCCACTCTCACTGGCGCAAAAGTACCGTAGCCGGTATGAAGAGTGACATAAGTCTTTTTTGCTTTGATCTTCCCCAAAAGTTCATTTGTGAAATGAAGCCCCGCCGTTGGAGCCGCAGTCGCCCCTTCTTTTTCCGCATACACAGTTTGATATCTTTTCCTGAATGCCGTGAGCTGTGAGTTTTCAGCCCTTATATAAGGAGGCAGAGGAACATTTCCGTGCTTTGCCAGTTCTTTATCAAAACCTTCAACGCTCGCAAAATAAAGGATCGCGGTGCCGTTCTCCAGTTTATCTTTTACCTCGGCATAAAAGCCCTTGCCGAATTCGATTATGCCTCCGATTTGCAGCCTCTTTGCCGGCCTTATGAGCGCTTCCCACAATTTTTCATCGATCCTTTTGTCCAGAAGGACCTCGATGCTTGCCTCCCCGCCGTATTTAGTGCCGTGAAGGCGCGCGGGAATGACTTTTGTGTTATTCAGGACAAGAAGATCGGCTGTGTTGATGTGTTCCGTTATCCGGCTGAATACCTTGTGCTCGATGCGGCCGGACCTTCTGTCAACGACCATCAGACGGGAGCAGTCGCGCTTTTCAGCCGGGTATTGGGCGATCAGCTCATCAGGGAGATGATAATCGAAATCCGAGGTTTTGAGCCCTGCTTTGTGCATCTTAGGTCTGCTCTATCTTCGACCGATAATGTTGAATAAGATCGTGAGCGCTATCGAAAGAAGTATCATTGTCGCGACGGGGAAATAAAACGTGAAGCCCTCTTTTTTTATGATGATATCCCCCGGAAGCCTTCCGAACCAGGGGACTTTCCCGAAAAGCACCAGGACCGCCCCGATGACGATCAGGATTATTCCGAATAATATCAGGGATTTTCCGATGCTCTCTATTGCCAGCATATGTTAATTTTAATCTTTGAGCGTTGCTCTGTAAAGTTCGTTTTTGGGGACCTTCAGCCTGCCCGCGACTATTTTCACCGCGCTGCTCTTTGATATTCCCGCATCCACCATGTCCCTTACCAGTATCCCGGGATCCACGCTCACCTTTTCAATTCTCTTCTCTCCTTCGATGACCAGGACAAATTCGCCCTTCGGCCTGGCCAAGGTGAACTTTTTTATCAGCTCGGATATCCTGCCCCTCGACACTTCCTCGAATTTTTTGGTCAATTCCCTCGCGACGCACATGTTCCTGTCGCCGAAATGTTCCTTCAGCTCTTCCAGTGTCCTGACGATCCTGTGCGGAGCTTCATATAATATGATAGTCCTTTCTTCGTTCGCCAGGGCCTGCAGGAATTCCTTTCTGCTCGAAGGTTTCACCGGCAGGAAGCCCTCAAAAGTGAACCTGTCCGTTCTGAGGCCGGAAACCGAAATGGCGGAGATCAGCGCCGAAGCGCCGGGAACCACTTCAACTTTTATGTTTTCGGAAGCCGCCGCTCTCACCAGTTCCTGTCCGGGATCGGAAATTCCGGGCATTCCGGCATCGGAAACCAGGGCGACCCCTCCGCCCGCCATGATCCTGTTCATTATGTATGCCGTTTTCGGCTTTATGTTGAATTTATGGTATGAAGTTGTCGGAGTTTTGATGCCGTACTTGTCCAGAAGTATCCTTGTGCGGCGCGTGTCTTCGCAGGCTATCAGGTCCACCGACTTTAATGTTTCAATTGCGCGGATCGTTATGTCCTGAAGGTTCCCGATCGGAGTTCCGACTATATAAAGATGCCCGGCCACTTATTCTTTTTTGGATGAGGAGGATTCCAGCGTGGCCTTTCCCTTGTATATCGCTCCCTCATCAACTATCAGCTTGTCGCTTACTATGTCGCCGACGACCCTTCCCTTCTTCGTTATCTCAAGCCCGCTGTTCGCGAAAATGTTCCCGTTAACCTCGCCGGATACAACGATCTTTGCCCCGGATATAGTGCCGGTGACCTTGCTGCCTTCGCCGATCAGAACATCTCCGTAAGCCTGGATCTTCCCCTCAAATTCTCCGCCCATTCTGATCGATCCCTTGGTGATGATCTCCCCTTTTATCTGGGTGTCATCGCCGATAATGGAATTTATGCCCATGTAATCAGATGCTTTTTTACGCGACCCTAGAATTCCCATAATTATCCCTCCGTTTATTTATTAAATTAAGTTGCCTACCAGACCCTGTTCGCAGTGAATATGTCCAGGTTCAGGAATCTCATGGGGCTGACAGCGTAGTTGTTTTTCCTTATCTCGTAATGGCAGTGCGGGCCTGTGGCGAATCCCGTGGCGCCCACATTTGATATTATCTGTCCCTTGACCACTCTCTGTCCTGCGGAGACAAGCAGTTTTGAATTATGGCCGTAAAGCGTCTGGAGGCCGTAACCGTGGTCCACTATGACGGTCTTGCCGAAGCCGCCTTTCCAGCCGGAAAAAACAACAACTCCGCTCGCTGTAACCCTTACGGGATTGCCGTGCCAGGCGGTGATGTCGATCCCCGTATGCATGCCTCTCCATGGATAATACCTGTATCCATAACCGGAAACTATCCTGCCGTAAATGGGCCAAATGGACGGCGTGACCGCGAACCTGCTTTTCAGGAAAGCCACCGTCTGGTGAAGGGACTTAAGGCTCTCTCTGGACTGTTTGACGTTATCGCTAAGGTACGAAAGCTCGTTGGTGATCTTGTCGATCTTGTAGGTGGTCGTGTTGTCAAGCAGCGAGAACTGGGAGGGGCTTTTTGATGCCGCCAGCATCTGGTTCAGGTTGTTGTTGTCCTTTATCTTGAGGCCGAGAAGCCTGCGAAGCTCCGAGTCCCTTGTGACAAGTTCTTTCAGGGCCTTTTTCAGCTGATTGACTTCCCCGGAAAAAAAATCGATCCTGCCTTTTTGTTGCTCGTTGACCTGCAGCATGATCCTGTAATGGATCAATTTTCTTGTCATCATGGAGGAATAGACTATGGATGAGCTTACAAGGATTATTGAAACGAAAAAAACGGCAAGTATCGCATATACAAGCCATTCTCTCAGCTTGAAGTTCACAACTCCCTTCGCGGAGCTGTGAGGCACGATCATAAAGGTAATTTCTCTTGCCATTTTGGGGTATTTTAGCAAAAAACAGCCGAAAGTCAATCAAAAAAATCGGGGCGGGAATAATATCGCGATCTCTACGCCCCAAATTTAATCTTGTCTGATCGGGGTGGTGGGATTTGAACCCTACTCACAATTCTTGTCTGCTTCGCATAATATGAATTAAGGTAAAACAAGAATCGTTCGGACCTCCACATCCCAAAGCGAGGGAATTGTGTTTTTCCTTAATGTTCCCTTCATCGGGGCGGTGGGATTTGAACCCACGACCTCCACTACCCCAAAGTGGCGCCTTAGACCAAGCTGGGCCACGCCCCGATGAAGGGTAAAATAATGCGACAGCAAACACAATTCCCGAGACAGCGCCTTAGACCAAGTCCCGATACCTTACAATAGATACAATGTGTTTCGGGATCCCGACTTTATGTCGGGACTGGCCACACCCCGATCAAACACTAAAATACTTTTTGATTGAACTTAACGCTTTTTTTTCTCGCCCGCTGAATATTCTAACAACATCGTGCCTGTGTGTAAACAAGCCCGCCAGGAAAAACAGGACGCCAAAGATCACGAAAGTATTCGACAGTTTAAAGAGATACATCATGACCGGAATGGACAGCATGCAGATCAGCGAGCTTAAAATAAAATAATTCGTCACTCCGACAAGAACGACCCAGCCAATGATTACAATTGATATGATCCACGAATTGATCCCGAACATCGCCCCTGTTGTGGTGGCAACCCCTTTCCCGCCTGAAAACCCGAGGAATATCGAGAAATCATGGCCAAGTATCGCGGCAAGCCCCGCAAGCCCCATGGAAAGGTCCGTCCCGATTATGTTCCTTGCCAAAAGGACGGGAACAAGGCCTTTTAACAGATCAACAATGTAAACAAGGATCGCGAAAACCGGGCCCGCGACAAGCAGGGTATTGGCCGCGCCCACATTGCCGGTCCCGTGACGCCTTATGTCCATGCCTTTCCTGATCTTTGCTGCAACATATGCCGACGGGAATGAACCGAGAAGGTATGCGAAAATAACAAGGGCGGACAGTTTAATAATCAAGTTATTTGCCCAGGTTGAATTCCTTGTGAAGCAGTTCCATCGCTTTTTTTGCCTGGTCCGCTTTCACGACACAGGATATCTTTATCTCGGAAGTGCTTATCATCTCGATGTTTACGCCGTTCTTTCCCAGGACATCGAACATCGTGCCCGCGACCCCCGGCTTTGAGATCATCCCGACGCCCACGATCGATACTTTCGCGACATTATCATCGGAGATCACGCCTTCGGCGCCGAGCTCGGACGCCACCTTTTTTGTCACATCAACCGCCTTTTTCATGTCGGGCTTCGCGACCGTGAACGCCATGTCAGCCATCGAGCCGGACGAGTGAATGCTCTGTATGATCATGTCAACGTTTATGTTCTCTTTAGCCAAATGCTTGAATATCTTGGCCGCGATGCCCGGTTTGTCGGGGACGTCGCAGATAGTGATCTTGGCCTCGTCTTTGTTTAAAGCAACCCCGGAAACGACTATATGTTCCATGGTCTTAACCTCCTTAGATATTATCGTGCCGCTATGCTTCGAGAATGA
>CAYHAH010000093.1:0-4797 GCA_964354575.1 uncultured bacterium | reverse complement strand
ATCCTCTCCATCGCCCTGTGCGCCTCAAACGACGCGTCCGTTTCGGAAAGTTCGCTCGTGAAAATGCGCATGGAAGCCGTGAAAGCGTAGAAGATCACCGCCATGGCAACTATAAGCACGGCCATTGCCATCATGGCTTCTAAAAGGGTAAATCCCTTCGCTTTGCCCAGGACAAGCTCCTTAGAAATTCGAAATAAACGATTCAATGGATACCCTCATTTCCTGCCCTGATCCCGGGCGCCAGTAAACTATCACCTGGACATCCTTTAAGTTGGTTTGCGGCGTTGTGACATTGACCTGCCTGCTGTAAGCCGGATATGATGAAACGGTGGTTTTTGTTTCGCTGGATATCGAGGCAAATGCCGTGTTCTTTATCTCCTCCATTTTTTTCTGTGCCACTATCACGGCGGTGTTCGTGCCCTTTACTTCGTCGCTTGCCACAAGCCCCCTTGAGAGCATCTGCAGCAGGGGGAAAAAAACCGCGATGAGAATTATCATGACGAGCAGGACCTCAAGGAGGGTGAAAGCTTTCGATTTCATGGGTGGATAATACCATAAAAAAAGGGAGCCGACTAGTCAGCTCCCTTTATGTTAACTTGTCTTTAAAGACATTGTTTCATTAAATGTGCCCGTTAGACTCCCAGATGGCATCCCCCGACGACGTGACAGTTCCCGTGGTGTTGCTAACAACAGGAACCGGGCTGTCAGCGACTCCGTCCGGACCTACGGAAGAAAGTATGTAATAATTAGAGTTCGAAGGCAAGGTGTTGCTCAACGCATAAACGTAAGGAGTTGCGCCTCCTGCGACGAACGGATCATTTAGCTGCGCATCAAGTATCCTCGGTGAAGCGCTTGTCAGCGTTGTCTGATAGGTGGCAACGGCCGGGTACTGGTTGTTGTTATTCTTGTAATAAGATTCAATGGCTATTTTCAGCACCCTTAAGTCACCCTGCGCCTTGGTCTTCCTTGCTTCGTTCTGCATGCCCCTGAAGCTGGGTATCGCTATAGCTATCAATATTGCTATAACGGCCATGACTATGAGGAGCTCGATAAGCGTAAAGGCTTTGCTTTTT
Source organism: uncultured bacterium (assembly GCA_964354575.1). Lineage (GTDB taxonomy): Bacteria > Margulisbacteria > WOR-1 > CAVSGV01 > CAVSGV01 > CAYHAH01. Next base: position 3,724 of record CAYHAH010000093.1, on the reverse strand, counting down.
TTCAAATAATTCACCCCCTTTCTTTATAAACTTGTTCTCGTCCCAGTCCTTATTCTACCTCATAATTTCTCAAAATGCTCGCGGTTTATTGCGTGAGCGTAAGCTTCCTCGTATGATATCATCTTGTTCTTATAAAGGTTCTTAAGGGAGGCATCCATGCTCTGCATCCCGAATTTTGCCCCTATGTCCAGCATGGAATATATCTCCTGGGTCGTGCCTTTTCTTATGAGGTTCCTTATCGCCGAAGTGGCCACGAGCACCTCTGTTGCGACTATCATGCCCTTCTTGTCCATTTTCGGGATAAGCTGCTGGGCTATGATGCCCTGCAGGGACATTGAGATCTGCGTTCTTATTTGAAGCTGCTGGTACGGCGGGAAGACATCGATTATGCGGTCGATGGACTGGACCGCGTCGTTGGTGTGAAGCGTGGAAATGACCAGATGGCCGGTTTCCGCGGCGGTTACCGCGGTCTGTATGGTCTCCAGGTCCCTTATTTCTCCTATAAGTATGACGTCGGGGTTCTGCCTCAGCACCGTCCTCAGGGCGGCATTGAAGGTTTCGGTATCGATCCCGACCTCTCTCTGTTCAACGACGCTTCTCTTGTTCTCGTGAATAAATTCGATGGGATCTTCTATGGTTATGACGTGGCGGGTCCTGCCCGTATTTATCATGTTCACCATGCATGCCTGCGTCGTTGTCTTGCCCGAACCGGTCGGGCCTGTCACAAGCACAAGCCCCCGCTCAAGGTCCGCGAAATCGGCGACTGTTTTCGGGAGCCTCAGGTCCTCCAGCGACGGAATATCGGAAGGTATGAACCTCAGCGCGGCCGCCACGGTCCCTCTTTGATAGTGAAGGTTCACCCTGAACCTTGCGATGCCTTTCAGTTCATAGCTGCAGTCAAGCTCTTTTGTTCTCTCGAATATTTCTATCTGTTTAGGATTGATAATGCTGTAGATCAGGGATTTTGCTTCACTCTCGGAGAGCCTTGACGAGTCAATGGGCAGGAGAGCGTCGTTGATCCTGAGTATCGGCGCTGTCCCTGCCACTATTATCAGGTCTGACGCCTTTTTTTCAATAACTGTGTTAAGTAAGCTGTTTATTTCCATATAAACCGGGAATGAGTGACATTATACTACCGATCCGGCATTAATCAACATTTTAGTGCTTCAGCGTCTTGACCATCTGGAATATGGGAAGCATTATCGACGCAAATATGAATCCCACCATGCCGCCGATAACGACCAGGAAAACCGGCTCGATGAGGGAAGTGATCCTTCTTATGCTGTATTCCGTTGCAATGTCAAAAAAATCGGCAACCTTGTTCAGCATCGTGTCAAGTGCGCCGGTTTCTTCGCCGACGGCGATCATGTGGATCGACATTGCGGGGAACTGTCCGCTTTCCTTCAGCGGCTTGGATATGGTCTCGCCCTTGCTTACGGATGAGTAGACATCTTTTAATACCCTGGAGATTATCGAATTGTCTATGGTTTGCTCGGTTACCTCGAGAGACTGCAGCATCGGCACGCCGGCTGAAATGAGCGAAGCAAGCGTCCGGGAGAGGCGGGCGATCGTTGACTGCCTTATCAATTTCCCCCATACGGGGATTTTCAGCAGGGCGCTGTCCAGGTTATATTTGCCGGCCGGGGTCTTTAGATACCACCTCAAGAAAAAGAACAGAGTGACCATTGATACGACAAAATGCTTCCAGTAAGCCCTTATCAGGATATTCAGATTGTAGAGCACCTGTGTGGGAAGCGGGAGCGGAACGTCGGCTTCGATGAATATTTTTGCGAAAGACGGAAGTATGGTCACTATTATCAACAAAACAACGGAGAGGCCCGTTACCAAAAGGATCATGGGATAAAAAAGCGCGGTGGTTATTTTCTGCTTCAATTCCGCCTCATGTTCCACGAATGTCGCCAGCCTGTTCAATATTTCATCCAAGTTTCCCGCAACCTCCCCCGCGCGGATCATGTTGATGAAGATGGGAGGGAAAATGTCGGAATGTTTCTTCAGGGCGTCAGAAAAGGTCAGCCCTCCTTTTATGTCATTAAAAACCGCCGTTACCGCATCCTTGAGCCTCTGGTTCTCTATCTGTTCGGTCAGGGCCTGGAGGGAAGATGGAAGCGATATCCCGGAGCTTATCATGTTCGCGAGCTGGACGTTGAACATGACCAGGTCGTCGATCTTTACCCTCGTGAATTTTCTTAAGTATGCATCGATGGAGAAAGTGGCGGTTCTGTCGGTAACGGAGATCACAGCGTACTTCATCCTTTGAAGATTTGCCGCGAGGGCATCTTTGCTTGACGCATCCATGAGGCCCGACACAAGTTTGCCGGATTCGTCTCTTGCTTTATAGAAAAATGTAGGCATGCCGGCCGGTCTATTCCTGGGTTACCCTGATAACTTCGTCGATCGTGGTAACACCCGCAAGCATTTTTACGATCCCGTCCTCGCGCAGAGTCTTCATGCCTGCTTCCTGTGCCACGCGTTTTATCTGCGTGCTGGAGGTCTTAGCCAGGATAAGGTCCCTGATCTTGTCATTGAGCAAGAGCATCTCGAATATTCCCAATCTTCCTTTATAACCGGTGTTCTTGCAGGCCTTGCATCCGGTCCCCCTGTAAAACTTCAGGTCGCCTTTGGGGAGCTGCACGCCTATTTCATCGATGACTTCTTTGGAAGGAGTGTAAGACTGCTTGCAGTTAGTGCATATTGTTCTTACCAGCCTCTGCGCCACGATGCCGATCACGGAAGAAGATATGAGGAAAGGCTCAACCCCCATGTCGGTCAATCTGGTCAGGGAACTCGGGGCATCGTTCGTGTGAAGGGTGGAGAACACCAGATGGCCGGTCAGCGCCGCCTGAATCGCTATTTCTGCCGTTTCCAGGTCCCTTATTTCTCCGACCATTATTATGTCCGGGTCCTGCCTCAGGATCGAACGCAGTCCCGTTGCGAAAGTAAGTCCTGCTTTCGGGTTTATCTGCGACTGGCGCACCATTTTCAGCTGATATTCCACCGGGTCCTCGACCGTGATGATGTTCTTGTCGGGAGTGTTTATGGTGTTCAGGGCGGAATACAGCGTCGTTGTTTTTCCCGAGCCGGTAGGGCCCGTAACAAGGATTATCCCGTGGGGCTTAACGATAAGGCCCTTGAATATTTCAAGGTTTTGTTCGTCAAGGCCCAGCATTTCCATCCCGATCAGTATGCTAGTCGTGTCAAGTATCCTCATTACGATATTTTCGCCGAAGAGGGTCGGGAGGGATGAGACCCTCATGTCTATCTGGCCCCCCTCAATGGTCAGCCTGAATCTGCCGTCCTGCGGGATCCTCTTCGTCGCAATGTTCATGTCCGACATTATTTTCATTCTGGAGAGCACCGCCGCCTGCATCTGTTTCGGGATGGTGGCCTGCTCGTGAAGTATCCCGTCGACCCTGAACCTGATCTTCAGGCTGTCGTCTTCCGGCTCCACGTGAATATCGGACGCTTTGTCCCTTATCGCCTGAAGGATTATCAGGTTCACGAGCTTGATTATGGGGGCCTCTTCCGCGATATTTCTCAATCTCTCCGGCTCGGTCTCTTCCTTTCCTTCTTCGATCTCCAGGGATTTCATGTCTATGCTTTTGATGACGTCCTCTATGGAGCCGCCTATCCCGTAATACTGGGCTATGGCGCTCCTTATCTCGCTTTCTGTCGCAACGGCAGGCTCGATGTTGCTTTTGGTCTT
>CAYHAH010000092.1:0-5500 GCA_964354575.1 uncultured bacterium | reverse complement strand
GAAGGTGTAATTTGGAATACAGGCAGGCCCGGAAAGTATTGATATATACCTTATTGTTGAACTGGCTGGTTGCGCTGGCGAAGCTGGCATACGGCATTTTGACGAGAAGCGCCAGCATGACGGCGGACGGTTTCCATTCTTTTGCCGACGGAACAAATAATATCGCGGGTCTGGTGGGGTTTTATATTGCCGCGAGGCCTATAGACAAGACCCATCCCTATGGCCATGAAAAATACGAGACGCTGACGGCGCTCGGCATAGGGGGGCTCTTGCTGTTCGTTGCCTTTGACATAATCAGGAACGCCATCCAGAGGTTCGGCAGCCCGGTCATCCCCGACGTGAACGCGGGAAGTTTTGCCGTGATGTTTGTCACCGTCGCAATAAACATATTTGTGATGATCTACGAGAATCGTGAGGGAAAAAGGCTGAAAAGCGATCTCCTTATTTCAGATTCTTATCATACGAGGAGCGACATCCTGGTTTCCTGTTCCGTGATCGTGACCCTCATTGCGGTGAAATTCGGCATGCCGATAATTGACACAATTGTTGCCGCATTGATCGCGGTCTTCATCGGTTTTTCCGCCTTCGAAATATTGTGGCAAACCTCAAGGGTCTTATCCGATGCGGCTGTTGTGCCCCCTGAAAAAATAAAGAACATTGTTGCGGGTTTTGATGATGTCGTGAACTGCCATCATGTCAGGACCAGGGGCAGGCAGGACAACATATGCGTTGATCTTCACATCTGGGTCAAGCCCGACATGCACATAGATAAGTCGCATGAACTCGCCCATAAGATAGAGGAAAAATTAAAGAATGAAATTCCGGGAGTAAAGGAAGTAATAACCCACATTGAACCTGCCGCGAAATGATCACAGATCGATGTGCAGACCGCCTGTCAAGTTCCCGCCGATAGTGTAAAAGCCGGTTTCCATGTGCCTGGTGTCAGGGAGAACATATTTAATTTCAAGGCCGATATTGAGCGTTTGGAAATGAACGGCAATGCCTGCGAGGGCGTTCAACCCCGTTGAGGAATCGATCAGGCCGTCCGTAGTCTTTTCATAGAAACCAAGTCCCCCTCCGACATAAGGATCGATCTTCGATTCTCCCAGCAGATGGCCTATCAACGTGACAGCCAGGGATGTCAGCGAGTATTTATGGTCGGCTGTCTGGTAGCTTGAGTTATCCAGGTCGCCCCTTATGCTTAAATAGGGGCCGGTCCTGTAAGTGGCGTCAACGCCTGTCATCAGCGTGTTCCCGCCGCCTTCGGGAGGATAATAAAACGACGCGTGTGTCCCGATATCGAGGTCCGCGGCAAAAGAGGGGGCGCACATTAAGATCACAATGAAAGTTGTTGCTAGTATTTTTCTCATAACAAACTTATAATACATTATAACCCGGAGGAAATAAATGTCAAACTGTCATGCTTTGGATGTGATCGATGCCGCAAAAGAACTGGGCGCAAGCCCGGAGTCAGGGCTCAGTGAAGAAGAAGCCGAGGCAAGGATCAAGAAATACGGATATAACGAATTAAAGGAAAAGCGAAGACGCGGGATCCTCTCCATGTTCATTTCCCAGTTCACCGATCTCATGGTCGTCATACTTATCATCGCGGCGGCAATATCCATGTTTCTCGGCGAGGCAAAGGACGCGGCGGTCATTCTCGCGATAGTTTTAATTAATGCGGTTCTGGGGGTTGTGCAGGAAGAGCGCGCGGGACGGGCGATAGCGGCGTTGAGGAAATTGACCGTGCCCCGCGTTATGGTCAAAAGGGGAGGGCTGGTCAGGAAAATATCTTCAAAAGAACTTGTTCCGGGCGATATCATTTTCCTCGAGGCCGGCGGTTCTGTCGGGGCGGACGCGCGGCTGATAGAATCGGTCAACCTCAGAGTGAATGAATCCTCCCTTACCGGCGAATCGACTCCCGTTGAAAAATCCGCGGAGGCGATAAAAGTCCCCGATCTGGCGATCGCGGACATGAAGAACATGGTATTCATGGGCACGGCCGCGGTTTACGGCAGGGGAGAGGCCATGGTGACCGAAACTGGAATGAACACGCAGATCGGCAGGATCGCGGAAATGGTCCAGGAAGACAACGAGATAAAGACCCCTCTCCAGCAGCGCCTGAATGTTTTCGGAAGATGGCTCGGAGCCGCGTGCCTGGGCGTATGTTCCATTGTTTTTATAACCGCGATAATCGAGGGAGGGAATTTCTTCGACGACTTCCTGACCGCCGTGAGCCTTGCGGTCGCGGCGATCCCCGAGGGGCTCCCGGCCGTCACGACGATATCCCTCGCGCTCGGAGCTTACAGGATGTCAAAGAAAGGGGCGATAATCAGAAGACTTCCGGCTGTGGAAACGCTGGGAAGCGTCTCTGTAATATGTTCCGATAAGACGGGGACACTGACCCAAAATAAAATGACCGTCAGCAAAATATATGCCGATAACAGATCGATCTCGGTAACGGGCATCGGGTATGAGCCGTCAGGAAAATTTTATGACGGCAGGACTGAAATATCACCGCTGGAGAACGAGCATATCAAGAGACTGCTTTATGCCGCCGCCCTGTGCAACGACGCCTATCTTGAACATTTTAAGGAATCAAATGCTTATGACGTGATCGGCGACCCCACGGAAGGAGCCCTTATAGTTCTGGCCGGCAAAACCGGTTTAACAAGAATGGAACTTGAAAGCCTCCTCCCGCGGGTCAATGAAATACCTTTTGATTCAAAGCGGAAGCTGATGACCACGGTCCACAGGACATCCGCGGATGAATACACTGTATATGTAAAGGGCGCACCGGACGAATTATTGAAATTATGCGACGGAGCGGATAATCCTGGGATATTGAAAGAAAACGAAAAGTTGACCTCCGGCGGGCTAAGGACGCTCGGGATCGCTTACAAGACGATCAAAGGGAAAATTGACATCAATGAAGCGGAAAAAGGGCTGACCTTTATCGGGCTTGTAGGAATGATAGACCTGCCGCGGGCCGAAGCAAAGAACGCCGTTGCTCTTTGCAAGGAAGCCGGAATAAAACCCGTGATGATAACCGGCGATCACAAGCTGACCGCCATGGCGGTAGCAAGGGAGCTCGGCATTGAAGAGGTCTTCGCGAGGATATCTCCGGAGCAGAAGCTTAATATAGTAGAAGATTATCAGTCCAAGGGAGGGATCGTTGCGGTCACGGGAGACGGGGTTAATGACGCGCCGGCCCTGAAGAAAGCGGATATCGGCGTGGCAATGGGGATAACCGGGACGGATGTCGCCAAGGAGGCTTCGGACATGGTCCTGGCAGATGATAGTTTCGCCACGATAGTGGCTGCCGTTGAGGAAGGGCGGGGAATATTCGAGAACATAAGGGAATTCGTGTGGTATCTTTTGTCGGCGAACGTCGGCGAGATACTTACGATGTTCTTTGCGATAATCCTGGGGATGCCTCTTCCTCTTCTGCCGATCCAGATCCTCTGGGTGAACCTGGTGACGGACGGACTCCCCGCGCTCGCGCTCTCGGCCGAACCGATCGAGAAGGACGTCATGAAGAAACCCCCGAGAAGGAAAGAAGAGGGAATTATCAATAAGAATATCCTTGTCTCGATGATTTTAATAGGGATGATCATGGCGGCTGTTTCGCTGTTCTTGTTCACGATCGGAATGAAGGAAAGCCTCGAAAAAGGGCGGACGTTCGCTTTTTCCGCGCTCGCGTTCCTTGAAATGTACCATGTCTTTAACTGCAAATCAGAGCATAGATCGGTTTTTGCGGCGGGGATATTCTCGAACAAGTACCTTGTTTTGTCGGTCGCATTCACGGTGATCTTGCAGCTATTCGTGATATATAATCCGATAATGCAGAAGATATTTTATACCGTTCCCCTGTCGGGCATGGAACTCTTTTACTTATTCGCTTTGTCCAGCCTGCCGCTTTTGTTCATGGAAGCGAAGAAAGCCTTGAAGATCTGATAAAAATAGAATATGGGTGTAGGTTTGGGTTTTGATGCTGGTTTGAAGGTGGATGTTGGGTTTGGAAATTGGACTCGTTTCTGTTGTTTTGCATTTCCCATCATCCATCCCTACTTTCAATGCCAAACTCGCTTCTATTCCCATACCTTTACCCACTATCCATCAATACAGGAGGCAATATGAATGGAATGATCGAACAGGGATTGTCGAACGAGGAAGTTCAGGCAAAATTAAAACAGTTCGGCCCGAACGAGATCTTCAAGCCGGAGAAGATAAGCTTCTTCGGGATCGCAAGGCACGAAGTCACCGAGCCGATGATCCTGCTCCTCCTTTTTGTCGGGTTCGTCTATAGCATATGGGGAAAGCTTGATGACGCGATAACCATCTTCATAGTCATATTCCTTCTTGTTTTTGCGGAGGTTTACAATGAGTTCAGGGCAAAAAAAGCGATATCCTCCCTTGAAAAGATCGCCGCCCCGAAAACAAAGGTCTTCCGGGACGGGAAGATCACCTCAGTAGACTCAGAAAATATAGTTCCCGGCGATATCCTTGTCCTGTCGCCCGGCACAAAGATATCCGCCGACGCGAAGATGGTCAGGTCGATCGATATCCAGGCCGACGAATCATCGCTGACGGGAGAATCATTTCCCCGGGAAAAGAATGACGGGGACGCTGTCTTTGCCGGAACGATAATTTCTTCCGGAGAAGGAACGGCAAAGGTCCAAGCGACCGGAGCGGGCACGAAACTGGGAAAGATAGCCGCAACCGCAAAGCAGGCAAGGGCGCCGAGAACGCCGCTCCAGCTGGAGATGAGATCCCTGGCGGGAAAGCTTGTTTATGTGGCGGGATTCTTCTCGATCATCATACCTGTCATCGGTTGGCTGAGAGGCCAGGACTTAAAGACGATGATATTAACGGGACTTTCCCTTTCTTTCGCGACAATTCCCGAGGAGCTGCCGATCGTCATCACAATGGTTTTAGGGCTGGGAGCTTATACCCTGTCGAAGCATAATTTCCTGGTCAAAAGGATCAAGGCCGCTGAAACCCTGGGCAATGCCACCGTTATAGTCACGGACAAGACGGGAACTATCACTGAAGGAAAGATGCATATCAAGGAGATATATCCGGAAACCATGCAAAAGGAGATCGTACGCTGCGCGATCTCGGCGACCACACCATTCTCGACCAATCCGCTTGATGAGGTGTTGATGCGTGAGGCGGAGAGATCCGATTCCAATATAGTTCGCCAGAGGAACTTCACGAATGAAAAAAAGACCAACTCGGTCATCAGGGAAGAAAGCGGCAGTATCACGCTTTATCTGAAAGGTGCGCCGGAAAGGATACTCGACCACTGCGGGAATGCGGACAGGAACGCCGTTCTGGCAGAAATTAAAAAACAGACATCCGTCGGGCGAAGAGTAATAGCGGTATGCCGCAGGGAAATATCCAAAGAAGAAATGCATATGGAATGGGATAAGCTGGAGCGGAACATGGAATTTTGCGGCTTGATAAGCTTTGAAGACACGCCGAGAAAAGGCGTAAA
>CAYHAH010000091.1:0-3313 GCA_964354575.1 uncultured bacterium | reverse complement strand
AAAGGCACAAGGATTGGAGGCAGCCCATGATAAAAATATATTCCGGCAATGAAATTGACAAGAAGGTCCAAAAGATCGTGTCTCAGGACTTATTTTTTGACAGGAAAAAAGAAGAACAGGTCAGGGCGATCATTGACGATGTCAGGACGGGCGGGGACGCGGCCTTGATAAAGTACGGCAAAAAATTCGACGGCGTAACTTTAAAAACGAACGAAATAAAGGTCACATCCAAGGAGATAAACGATGCTTACAAGGCCGTCAGCGATGATTATTTAAAAACCTTGAAGACGGCAATAAAGAACATCACTTCTTATCACAAGAGACAGAAAGCGGACGAATGGTTCGAGACCCTTCCCGACGATGTCGTTCTCGGCATGAGGAACATCCCGATAGACAGTGTGGGAGTTTATGTCCCGGGCGGGACCGCAACATACCCCTCTTCCGTGCTGATGAACGTCATACCGGCGAAAGTCGCTGGTGTTAAGGACATCGTGATGGTCACGCCTCCGCAAAAAGGGGGCAAATGCAGCCCCCACGTACTTGTGGCGGCCGCCGAGGTCGGGGTCGGGAACATATTCAAGGTCGGCGGATGCCAGGCCATAGCTGCGCTCGCTTTCGGCACCGAGACCATCCCGAGGGTCGACAAGATAGTAGGGCCGGGCAATATTTACGTGACGCTGGCAAAGAAGGCGGTTTACGGGCAGGTGGGGATCGACAAGCTTGCCGGCCCTTCCGACATACTGATAATCGCCGATGAGGATTCCGAACCCGAATTCATAGCCGCGGACATGCTCTCGCAGGCGGAACACGATCCTGATTCAATGGCAATACTGGTCTCCACGTCGATGCCGGTCGCCAGGAAAACGCTCAAGGAGATCTCGAAGCAGATCGGCAAGCTTAAGAGGAGCAAGATCGCAAGGTCCTCGATGGACAAGAACGGCGCCATATTCGTCGTTGAAGGCTTGAAGAAGGCCGTTGAAATATCGAACAGGATAGCGCCCGAGCATCTGGAGATACTCTCAGGCCTGCCGCAGAACCTTCTTGAAAAAATAAGGAACGCCGGGGCTGTGTTCCTGGGGCCTCATTCGCCTGTCGTGGTGGGAGATTACATGGCAGGACCTAATCACGTCCTGCCCACATCCGGATCGGCCAGGTTCTCATCCCCGCTTTCCGTTTATGATTTCATAAAAAAGCAGAGCATTGTCGGATACACGAAGCCGGCTCTGCGCTCCATCCTTCCGGACATAAAGATATTTGCTGATGTTGAGGGACTCGACGCGCACGCCAGGTCCGCGGAGATAAGGTTTAAGTCTTGAAAAAAACAATTAAGATCATTTCCTGTTTTATTTTGTTCGTTTTTTCATTGCAGAACATCGCATTTTGCCAGACCGACTACGAGAAAAAGCTTGAGTACCGCAGGAAAAAAGTGGAAGTGCTTGTCAGGACCGCTTATGTGGGCGAGACCTCGAATTATCTTTCGTCGGATACTTCCAGCTGGAGTTACGCGGCCACTCCCGAAGGATATTCATACGGCTACTCGTCAATGTACGGCACCACCGGAGGGCGGTCCTCTTTTCGGCCGGTATCCGACTGGGTGATAGTCAGGGGCGGGATACGGGAGCTGTCTGACATTGAATTCCTGGATATTGCCGGCGACAGGGAAAAAGCCGCCGAGGTCCGGAAGATCATCGATGAGAAGAACAGGATGACGATGTGGGCGATAGGGTGCGCCGTGTTGGGGGTTGCCGCGGTTATCGGCGCATCCAGTTTGACTCCGGTCAATTCCTCGCAATTCGGGATAGGTTCGGCCCTCATACTCGGCGCAATAGTCCTCGGTTACCTGTATGCGCCTCAGAGACATTACCTTCAGCCAGATTACGCTCAGGAAGGCGCGGACAAATATAACGTCAAGCTGAAGAAAGACCTGGGGCTGCCGGTGGAGACTGAGTAAGGTTTACTTTTTCCGCCCGCCGAGCAGGAGATAGAAAATAGCCATCCTTATCGCGACGCCGTTGGCCACCTGATCGAGGATCACGTTGAACGGCCCGTCCGCCACTTCACTGGAAAGCTCAACACCGCGGTTGATCGGCCCCGGATGCAGGATGATGACATCCGACCTGGCTTTTTTCAGGCGCTCAGCGGTTATCCCGTAGAGTTTTATGTATTCTTCGATGGAGGGGAACAATCCCTTCTGCTGGCGTTCCAGCTGGATCCTGAGGACATTGATAAAATCCGCGTCCCTTATTTCCTCGTCAAGGTCATAGGACGCTTTGACACCCATTTTTTCGATCTCAGAAGGCATCAGCGTGGGCGGGGCAACGACCGAGACTTTTGCCCCGAGCTTTGTCAGTCCCCAGATATTCGACCTGGCGACCCGGCTGTGCGCTATGTCGCCGACAATGACAACCTTTTTTCCTTTGAGGGGGCCTTTCTTTTCCCGCATGGTGTAAATGTCAAGCAGGCCCTGAGAAGGGTGCTCATTGGCGCCGTCTCCCGCGTTCACGACGGAGGCCTTCACGTTCTCGTCCACAAGGGAGGGCGCTCCCGATGCGGAATGCCTTATGACTATGGCGTCGATCCCCATCACCTCTATGTTCTTGACCGTATCGATGAGCGTTTCTCCTTTTACGGCGGAGCTTGAGGACATCGCCATTGAAGTTGTGCTGGCGGAAAGCATTTTTGCCGCCATCTCAAAAGAGGTCCTTGTCCTGGTGGACGGTTCGTAAAAAAGCAGCGCGATGGATTTCCCGTTAAGCGCCGGAACCCGTGGGATCGGCCTCTTCATGACTTCCGCCATCCCGGCCGCCGTATCCAGTATCAGGTTTATTTCTTCGGCAGAGAGGGTTTTTAACCCGATAAGGCTTTTGTGACTTAAGGTGATGTTTTTTGCCATAACGAATACCTTGATTTTAGGACCGTGGTATTATATCATAACTTTTCGGAGGATTCTCTTGAAAGAACAGACCTATTCGAATATCTTAAGCAACTTTCCCGAAAGAATAAGAAACATAATATCGAACGCCGTTGCGGCCATTCTCGTGCTGCTGCTGCTCTTCCTCATGTATGTGGGCTACAGGTCAATAGCTGCGCGCTACGCCGGGGTAAGCGAGAGCTCGTACATTATGGGAACATATTTCGAGATAAAGGTGAACGGGAAGAACACCGCCATGGATGTCAAGGCCGCCCTGGACAAAGTGAGGGAAATAGCGAACAGGATAAATTATTATGACGACAATAGCGAGATCTCGGCCATCAACAACATGGCCGGCATATCGGCGGTGGCGGTGAGCCATGACACTTTCAACCTGATAGA
>CAYHAH010000090.1:0-4791 GCA_964354575.1 uncultured bacterium | reverse complement strand
CATCCTGTTGTATTCCTCTTTTATCTTTTTCTTTTCCGATTCAAAATGTTCCTTTATCTTGGTGAAGTCCTTGAGCGGCTGTCCGCATGTGGGGCAGGGCTGGTTCGGCTTAAGTTTTTTCTCGTTCTCGACCAGCTCGTTCGCCTTTTCCTTCAGGACATCCATCATTTTTTGTATGGATTGCTTCGATCTCGCGCTCTCATCCCGGGATGCCTTGGCGGCGAGCAGCTTATTCGCCTCATCGCTCAATCTTTTATATTCCTTGTAATCCTGCTCCAGCTTTGGAAGTGTTTTTTCGATCTTCTTCAGCTCGTCGACCTCATCGTTAAGCTCCGATTCTCTTTTTGAGAGGCCGGTCAGCCTTGCTTCTATTCCTGTCCTCTTCTTGTCCAGCTCAAAGAATTTATTCGATATGGCTCTCTCCTCATTGAACTTTGACTTGAACTTGGAAAGATCAGCCTCGAGCTCCTTGATGCTCCCTTCAACGCCTTTCAATTCCTTTTCCAACTTTTCAGCCTTTTTCTCGATGGACATCTTCTCAGCCAGAAGTTCGGTGGGCGCTTTTATGACGACCTTCTTTTTGAGCAGGTCAAGTTCGAGCTTCTTGTCCTTTATCTGTTTCTTTACGGAATCGATCACCCTGTCGACCGCGTCGATCCGCAGCATTCTTATTATCGTGTCGCGCCTCGAAGCGGGGGTAAGCTCCGTTAATGCATTGAGCTCTTTCTGCCTTGCGAAAAAGCTGGTGTAAAAACTTTTCCAGTCCATTCCGAGGAGATAGGCGACCTCTTTCTCCACGCCTTTTACAGAGTCAGCAATGATCTTTCCCCCTGCGAATATCGATGCGTCAGCGGTCTGTGATCCGCCCTTAAGGACCCTGACTATCTTGTATTCCGTTCCTCCAATTTCCATGATCAGCTCGGTCTCAACGCTGGACGTGAGAGGGGCCGTCGATCTTTTTATCCCTTCCTTGCCCGTCCGGGCGGCGTTCGGACCGTAAAGCGTCCAGGCCACCGCTTCCACAAGGGTTGATTTGCCCGCGCCGTTAAGACCCACTATCCCGGTGATCCCGTCCCCGAACTCGATAGTGGAATCCTTATACTGGCGATAATTCTTTAGAGACAGCGATTTTAATCTCACTGTTTTTGTTCTTCCTCTTCTTTTACCACGCTGTCATATTCATGAGCCCAGAGCTTAAAGAAGTTCCCGCGGTCCGAGGCGTCTATTCCTGACGATGCTTCAAGGAAACCCCTGAATTCCTCCCTGATCCCGCCGCTCGAGATCTTTATTTCCTCAAGCATCCCTTCTTCATTGATCTTTTCAAACTTCGGTTCAAAGTGCACAGCATCCTTTGCGGCTTCTCTTATTTTTTTCGTGTCCAGAGCGTTCATCACGTGCGGCAGCAGGTTCTTAACGGTCATGCGCAATATTTTGTCTTCGGGTCTTGTTTTTTGGATAAGCCCGATTATTTCATCCAGAAGGACAACAGAATCCTTTCCGGCGGCATCGACTGGAGGCAGGTCTATCATTTCCCTTGTCCTGACCTTCACCAGATTGGTCTTTGCTTCTCCGGAGAGGTCGACCTCAAGAAATCCTTTTGCCTGTCCCACCTCATTGAAGCTCATTCTTTCGCTTGAACCGGAGAACCAGGCATTCCTGGCGACATTGGCGCAACCGTGATAATGGCCCAGGGCGATATAATCGAATTTGGAGCTGTTCAGCCATTCGTAATCCACAAGAAGCTCGTTCGATTCCCCGTGGGTGAATTCCCTCATTCCGGACACTCCCGCGTGAAGCATGAGAATGTTCTTAGTGTCCGGGTTCAGTTTGATGTTTTTAAGCTCATTTCTGAATATTTCGTCGTTCGAGCACTGGGGGATAGCGTGCACCGTGAGGCCGTTGTGGAGGAAGGTTTCATACCTGTCTTTATAGACGATGTTGAACAGCTTTTTATTAAGAGGTAGCGCCTCAAAGATCGAATAGATGCTCCCTTTATACAATTGTTTCGGAGTTTCGTGGTTGCCGGATATAAGGACCAGGGGTATCCCGGCATCATATATCCTGAGAAGCTGTTCGATCGCTATCCGTATTATCCTGTTCGTGGGCCTTACGGAGTCAAAAAGGTCGCCGCTGTGGAGAACGATGTCCGGTTTGAGCGTAATTATCTTGTCAACAGCGTCCAGGAATGACAGGATCACGTCCTCCTCGCGCTGGTTGAAGCCGTTTTCGGATATCTTTTTGTATGCGGAATAGCCTAAATGCGTGTCGGCGATGTGGACTATCTTCATGATCCGGTATTATACCAGAAGAGGGGATGCGATGACATTCTCGCCCTGAAAAGCCTTGAATTTAACGGAAATTAACCGCCCGATCGATTCATCACCCCTATCGTCACCCCTTAAAAATACCCTTATATAATTGCCTGTAAGCCCTTCATACATGCCGGTTTTCCTGTCTTTCTGCTCGATAAGCACTTCCATAGTCTTTTTTAGAAAGGATCTGTGGAACCTGAGCATGTATTTGTCCCTTAATTTCCCCAATTTAGCATATCTTATGGCAATGGTTTTTGGGTCGATCTTGTCCCTGAAGCTGGAAGCGGCGGTCCCTTGCCTGTCGGAATATGAAAACATGTGGATCCTCGAGAATTTGATCTTATCAACAAGCCTGCAGGTGTTCCTGAATGCCGCTTCATCCTCCCCGGGGAAGCCGACAATGATGTCGGTCGTTATGGCGATGTCTTTGACATGTTTTTTTATCATTTTTGTCATGTCCAAAAAATCTTTTGAAGAGTAGTTCCGGTTCATAGATTTAAGTATCCTGTCATCGCCGCTCTGCATGGGAATGTGCAAATGCTTGCAGACTTTTGGGTTTTCTTTAATGACCTTGATTAGGTCATCAGTAATGTACATCGGCTCTATCGAAGACAATCTTATCCTTAGTATGCCGTCAATTTTAGCTAATGCATTTATTAATTCAGGCAGAGATAATTGGGATTTGGATATTGGCAATTTATTGGTTATTGGGATTTGGTCATTGGTAATTTTCCCATATTCTCCCAAATTGATCCCCGTAAGGACGATCTCTTTAACTCCGCATTCGGCCATCCGTTCGGCTTCGGCCAGGATCTCTTTCATCGGCCTCGATCTGACCTTGCCCCTGACAAATGGGACGATGCAGTAACTGCAGAAATTTTCACAGCCGTCCTCGATCATCAAGTTGGCGCGCACGCGCGGAGACCCCGCGACTTCGCGCGGAGCAAGTGCGAGAGGGGAAGCTTGAGATGCACGATCGATCTTTGGAAGATATTTCAGAATATCAGATTTGTCTTTGTTCCTTAAAAGAACATCGGTTTCTTTTAAATTAAAATTGCCCGATTCAACATAACAGCCTGTTGCGATCACGACAGAATCCTTGTTTTTCTTTTTTGCAGACCTGACCGCGTTCCTGGATTTTTTGTCGGCATTCCCCGTCACCGTGCAGGTATTGATAATGTAAATGTCGGCTCGCTCATCAAAAGAGATGATCTCAAAGCCCGCGGTCCGGCATATCTTTTTCATCATGTCGGTTTCATACTGGTTGGATTTACAGCCCAAGGTATGGAAAGCTATTTTTGGCATGCGAGTTTATAATTCGAATTCATAATTGATCATGGAAAGGACCGCGAGCGACGCGGTCTCTGTCCTTAATATGCGGTTCCCGATCGATACGGTCGCGAACCCGTTTTTCTTTGCGAGCTCAGCTTCTTTGCGGGAGAATCCTCCCTCGGGCCCGATAAGGACAAGAAGATTTTTTATTTTCTTATTCTTTTGCAGGAAGTTTTTGAGCGTCACGTCCTTTTCCATTTCCCATAGCAATATTCGCCCGTCGAAATCATCTTTTTGCGCAAGCAGATCATCAAAATTTCTTATGCCTTCGATGAGCGGTATCATTGTTCTTCCGGATTGCTCCGCCGCTTCCTTTGCGATCTTTCTCCATCGATCTATTCTTCCGCTTTCTTTTTCCGCGGAGATCTTCACGACGCTTCGTTCGGTCATCACCGGTATTATTTTTTCCGCGCCGAGCTCGGTTGATTTCTGTATCACGATCTCCATCTTCGGGTTTTTCGGGATGCCCTGCGCTATGGTTATCTTAACTTTTGACTCCGACGTGGAATGTTTTTCCGCAATGAGCTCCGCTTTTATCATGCCGTTATTTGATAATGAAATTATCTTCGAGGAATATTCCCTGTTTTTGCTGTCCAGCACGATCATTTCGTCGCCGGGCTTGAGGCGGAGGACGTTCTTCAGGTAATTGACATCGCTTCCGTCTATCAGGGCAATGTTGTTGTTGATATTATCGGATCCGACGAATACTCTGGGGATCATTCCTTCATTTCACCTCTCAATTTGGCGAATCTTTTGAGCTGCTCGATCTGCTCCTTTGTCAGGTTCGTAGGCGTCTCTATCTCTATGTGCACGTACAGGTCGCCTCTTGCCCTGCTTTCCAGATGGGGAATTCCTTTTTCCCTCATTTTGAGCACAGTGTTCGGCTGCGTGCCGGCGGGTACCTTTAACAGCGCTTTCCCTTCAATGGTGGGCACTTCCACTTCACCCCCAAGGGATGCCTGGACAAAAGTTATGAGGGCTTTGTAATGGATGTCCGCGCCGTCGCGCTCGAACAATGAATGGTCTTTGACGGCAATGAATATGTAAAGGTCGCCGGGCCCTCCGCCTTTTTCTCCGGCATCTCCGGCTTTCGGGATCCTCAATTTATTCCCCGTATCGACCCCGGCCGGTATCTTGACCTCGACTT
>CAYHAH010000089.1:0-3743 GCA_964354575.1 uncultured bacterium | reverse complement strand
TGGGTCTATGACGTGAATTTCATCCCCACTCTCAAACGCATCAAACAGCGCCGGTTCCTCGAAATAATCAACCAGGGGATAATTCCTGCAAACATTTGGGCGCCATTTATAATCCCCGCATGCGCCGTCGGGACGGAGCTTTTTGCAGCCGAAAACAAGATAAGGAGGCTCATCTTCGATCCTTTTTAGATGAAAACCCATCACCCAGGATGTCCATCTGATCACAAGTTCGCGTGTGAATATATTCGAGAGCAGCCTTGAATTGACCGCCAGCTTAATATCCTCGCAGCATTTGCCGCATTTATTGCACTTGCCGCATAAAACCCATCTTGACTGAAACGGTTTCTTAACAAGGTTTGATATGAAATTATCCGCGATTATCAATGAAAGGACCAGTTTTCTGATCATACACATATTATAAAACCTTGAAAACATATTTGCATCATGAGATAATTTCAAACTCATTCAAGCGGCGCAGTAGTCCCGACGCTTCGGTCGGGATCCCGATTCGGCGGTGCCGACATCGGGACCAGCTTAGAGTAAATGCTAGGTTTCATTTGAAGAAATAGAATGGCGCAGTAGCCAAGCGGTAAGGCAGCAGTCTGCAAAACTGCTATACGCCGGTTCGATTCCGGCCTGCGCCTAGTTTTTCTATTGCCGGGGCAGTTAGTTCAGTGGTAGAACGCTTCGTTGACACCGAAGAGGTCAGAGGTCCGATCCCTCTACTGCCCAGTTGATTATTACTGCTTCAGAGCGTTCCTTAGACTCCCATTCCATTAAATTGTGCTTGTGCGACTCGGGAAAGATTAACAATCTAACTTAATCAAAAAAAATGCTGCAAAAATTAAAAAAATCATTACTATTGTAAAAAACAATTCCATTGGGGATGTAAATAATGTCTGCAGAAAACCTGGGTTCTCTTCTCTGCCTTCAAGAATAAGTTCTTCCTGGTGATTAAATACATAATTAAATAGGTTATGTGCTACTGCCAACATAAAGAATATCGAAACAAATAATTGTATTATTCGGTCTTTTGGGTATTTATCAGAATTTAATATGAAAGCATAATAAGCAAAGAAGCTTGTTAATATCAGCACTCGATTTCTTACACAACTTATAATAGAGGGATAAACCCTTCCTGTAAGTATTGTAGATTCAATTCCATTTTTTGGTTTATTTTTAACAGGTCTATAAAATAACGAAACGATTGATGCTATTAAAAAAATAAACCCCAGAAATATCAACGGCCATTGTATATATTGAATCATTTTCCCACCTCCACAATCTTAATCTCCTCCTCCGAGTAAATTATACTTGTTTATTGCCATTGCCACTACAAATGCGCTTTCATTTCGTCAATCGTGACGAACTTGTAGCCTTTTTTCTTCAGCCCTTTTATTATCACCGGAAGGGACTCGATCACTGCTTCCCGGCTCGCTCCTCCGTCATGAAGCAAAATTATCGAGCCGTTCTTGACGCCCTTGAATATCTTCGCCGTGATGTCCTTTTCGGTCCTGTGGCTGTTCCAGTCGCCGACATCAAGGCTCCAGAGCACGATCGTGTTATCAAGCAGCTCCGCCTCGGTCAGGAACCTCCAGTTCTCGAAACCGAACGGAGGACGGAAATATTTTGAATTAAAGCCCGAATATTCGGATATCGCTTTGTCGGTTTTCACGAGCTCGCGCCTTATTTTGTTGATGTCCGTTATCTTTCCGCTGGCGTGAGTGAACGTGTGATTGCCGATCGAATGACCCTCCACGGCCTCGCGCTTCAATAGGTCCCTGTTCTTTTCTATGTGCTGCCCCACCACAAAGAAAGTCGCCCTGACATCGTTGTCCCTCAATATGTCAAGTATCTTAGGCGTGTATTTGGAGCTGGGGCCGTCGTCGAACGTCAGCGCGATCTCGGGAATGTTCCTGCTGCCGTGCCAAAGTATCGCGCCCGAAAGGGGCTTATCATCTTTTATTGCGGAAGTATACAGATAATACTCATAGCCCGCGAAAGCGGATGCGAGCACCGCGGCAGCGAAGAAAATGACCAGCGCTGCCTTCATTTCCCAGTTCGACATGCCGGATATTATAGCTTAAAAACATTCCTGTTGCGTGATATAATTTAAACATGGTCCTGTTCTCGGAGATGTTCGTTTCAGAAGTCATAGGCAAGCCGGTCATCGACCGCTTTGAAGAGCGCATCGGCAAAGTTAAGGACATATTGGTCGCCACCGGCCACGCGTTCCCGGAGGTTTGCGGCCTCCTGGTCGAGCTCGAGGGCTCCGGCAGCAGAAGAGTGATCTTGATCGGGGACATCGACATGGTCGGCAGGCAGTTCGTTTCCACAAAGACCGTAAGGGAAAGAGTTCCCTTTGGCCAGCTGATGCAGAATGATATTTTGCTTTGCAGGGACATACTCGACAAGCAGATAGTCGATATCAAGGGCGCGAGGGTCGTAAGGGTAAATGACATAAAGCTTGCCAAGGCGGAAGAAGAAATAAGGCTTATTGCCGTTGACATAGGGACATTCGGGATACTGCGGCGGCTGGGACTCGAAAAGTTCGTTCTATCCGCGCTGAATTTTTTCAGGATAAAAGCGTCCCAGTCGCTTATCGGCTGGAACTTTGTCGAATTCCTGAAAGCCGATGCGTCCGGAAGCAAATTGACCATCCCTCACAAGAGGGTGGAAGAACTTCACCCTTCCGACATAGCGAGCATCATAAGCGATCTTCATTCAAGCGAGAAAACGGAGATATTCGCGAGCCTCCCCGACAAGACCGCGGCGGAAGCGCTTCATGAGCTCGCGCCCAAGATCCAGGCATTCCTGCTGACGACGGTCGACACAAAAAAAGCCCTCAGTATATTGAATAAAATGCCCGTGGACGAGGCCGCGGACGTCATAGGAGACCTGCCGGAAGAAAAAGCGGAGGGATTGCTGAGGCTTATCCGGACAAAGAAAGCGGTCGAAATAATGAAGCTCTTGAAACATCATGACGAGACCGCCGGAGGCCTAATGACGACCGAATTCATATCCTTTCCGCAGGATCTGACAGTCGAGGAAACGATAAACAGGCTTAGAAGCCAGGCGCCGGACGCGGAAACGATATATTATCTGTATGTGATAAATGAAGAACAGCGCCTCACGGGAGCATTGTCCCTGCGCAAATTGATCGTTTCAAAGGCGGGCACTCTTCTATCGGAGATAATGATAAAGGACCTGATAACCGTCCCGGCTGACGCGAACCAGAAGCACGTCGCGGATATAATCTCAAAATATAACCTGCTTGCGGTTCCGGTGGTGGGTCCCGAAGGCAAACTGCTCGGGATCGTGACAGTGGATGATGTTATGGACTTTATCCTTCCGCCGATATCGAAGCGGAAAAGACAGATGCTCGGGTAAATACCTGTTATTTTTTCCTTTTCAACAGCTTGAACTTCTTTATTATATTCCACAAAGTTTTTGTCATCTTTGTTACGGGGATCGATTTTGTCCCGAATACTTTTTCCAGTGTCTCTTTTCTTCCCTTGAACGACACTACCAGGTTCGTTAATCCGCTTTTCCTCATTTGTACACCTCCTGTTATTAGAAAACTAGGACAAGTAAACAATATTTCGTCCGTGTTGTCAAGGGGGTTTGCGCTTCCGCCAGAGTGAACCACAGATTAAATTGTTGCAGATCCGTTAAAAGCATGGTATAATACGAACCTCCGTTTCGATAATTCCCCGAAAATAAATTAAACGGAGAAATATTGA
>CAYHAH010000088.1:0-12877 GCA_964354575.1 uncultured bacterium | reverse complement strand
TCAAGGTTCTTTAACTCGACACTTTGATACTCAAGAACCAGGCATATCGCATAATTACCGCCGGAAAGCTTAAGGGTGATGTCGGTTGCCGGGGTCTGCCATTGCGAATTCAATGCTAAGTCGCCTGAACTGACCGCAGATCCCCATTCTTCATGATCGCTCTTATAAAGATCGTTTTTCCAATATTGCTTGTCGGATGAAGGCGGCCCGTATTTCCTGGTCAGCATTTGTTTTAAATTGTCATAATCGGAAATATAATCGTTTCCATTTGAATGCCGCTCGGTAATGATATATTTACCTCGCACAAGCTTCCCCCGGACAAAGATATATAAGATCAGGCAGTCAAGATCATTTAAAACTCCCGCATAAGAGACCATTTCATTGTTTTGAGACAGACTTTTTGTTGTCTCAAAGTTTGATATCTGCTCCATGCTCATGCCCCAGGCCGCTTTTCTGAACCCGGATGACATTTCAAGTGTAGATTCCGGCGCAATCACATATTCCCATGCCTTGTTTTCTTTTAAAAGGATCTTTTTCCCGTCATCAGTAATAACGGTTTGATCGGCAAAAAGAGGCACTGTGACAATGATCATCAGCATGGAAATGATAATAACGAACAGGGCCCCCGCTTTTTTCACCTTCCCACCGCCTTATAAAAGAATTATACGTCTATGGGAGGTCATTTCAAGTGTTTAAGGTGAGGGCAGGATAGGATATCAGCAGATCAGAACATCAGGATAATTTGCTATATTTACGATTATTTCTAACCCAATTTCCTGATCTTCTGATGCCCCGATATCCTTCCCACTGATACCCTGATTTTCTGATATGCTCATCATTTCCCCCTCTTCAGATCAGCAATGGTGACACAATTTGCGTCACCACCTTAGCCACTGACCTTCTCATAGCTGATGATCCTCTCCCTCAGGAACGCCCATCCCAGCCATGCATTCAATTCCTGCTCGTTAAGAACGATCTCCCTTACACAGTTAAATGGAAGCTGATAAATCACCTTGTACATCCTGCTCACCTCCCTAATCACCCGATCTCCCGATATCCCAATATCCTTTACTTCCCCCTGTCAAGAGCTCTATACTGCACCGCTTCAGCAACATGGTTTGCCTTTATTACTTCAGAATTATCCAGATCAGCGACAGTTCTCGATACTTTCAATATCCTGTCGTAAGCCCTTCCTGACATCTTTAGTTGAAGTATTGCGGACTTGAGAAGATTTTCCGCGTCTGCATCAAGCTTGCAGAACTCTTTCACGTGCTTGGGCAGCATCCTTGCGTTGCAGCGCACCTTCGTTCCTTCGAACCGCTTTATCTGAACGTCGCGCGCCCGGGAAACCCTTTCCCTTATCACCTGCGATGTCTCGCCGGCCGAATGGCTTGTGAGCTCTTCTTTTTTAAGCCTCGGAACCTCGATGTGCAGGTCGATCCTGTCAAGCAGTGGGCCCGACAGCTTTCCCCAGTAGCGCTGAACCTTGTGAGATGGACAGATGCAGTTCTTCGTGGGATCCATGTAATTTCCGCATGGGCACGGATTCATGGCCGCCACAAGCATGAACTCCGCCGGAAAAGTAGCCGAGCTCATAGCCCTTGCAATGGTGACAACGCCGTCCTCCAGCGGCTGGCGCAGCACCTCCAGGACATCTCTTTCAAATTCCGGGAATTCGTCCAGGAACAGGATCCCCATGTGCGCCAGGCTCACCTCGCCCGGCCGTGGGATCCTGCCGCCGCCTATTATCCCGATGTCCGAGGTCGTGTGATGGGGCGACCTGAAAGGCCTCTCGGTTATCAGCGACTTTTTCGAGCTTAAAAGCCCCGTTATGCTGTAAAGCTTCGTGACATCAAGCGCCTCGCCGATCGAAAGCGGCGGAAGGATGGTCGGCAGCCGCCTTGCGAGCATCGTTTTGCCGGAGCCGGGGGATCCGACCATGAGGACATTGTGGCCTCCGGCTGCGGCGACCTCCAGCGCCCTCTTGGCGTGCCCCTGCCCTTTCACGTCGGAAAAATCTATCTCATAGGAATATCCCGAGGAAAAAAGAGCTCTTATGTCGATGGTATGCGGTTTTATCGATATCTGTCCGTTCAGGTATCGGGCCGCTTCAAGCAGGTTTTCGCAGGCTATAACGTCAACGCCGGACACCAGAGCGGCTTCGTCCGCGTTTTCCTTGGGAACTATCACGGCTTTCATCCCGTTTTCCGGCATCGCCATGCACATCGGCAGGACCCCGTTCACGGGGCGCAATCCCCCGTCGAGCGAGAGCTCTCCAAGGATCACTGTCTCCTTGAGCTTTTCGGTCTTTATCTGTTCCGAGGATGCCAGCATGCCGACAGCGATGGGAAGGTCGTAAAGCGGCCCTTCTTTTCTTATGTCAGCCGGAGCCAGATTTATCGTAAAGTAGCCCGGGGGAAATTCAAATCCTGAATTTGTTATCGCGAACTTTACCCTGTCGCGGCTTTCCCTGACCGCCGCATCCGGCAGCCCGACTATCGATTGTCCCGGAAGCCCCCTGATCGAATCGATCTCCACCTCGACGACAAATCCTTCAAGTCCTGATATCGCGGCGCTGTTGACCTTAACTAACATGGAATGCGTCCTTTATTAGATCAAAACTTGAAAGCCCCTGCCAGCTCCGGTAAATGGCAAGAACATCGAACCTGCAGTTGACGTTCTTGATGTTGTTCTTCATCAGGTATGTTCGTGCAGCGTGGATCATGCTTTTTTTCTTTGACGGCCCTACGGCGCCCAGCGGGAAACCGAAGCTCCCCGTCGAATATGCCTTTACTTCAACAAATACAAGGAAGTCGCCGTCCTTTGCGATAATATCTATCTCGCCCTGCTGTGAATGATAATTCCGGTCAACGAGCTTGTAGCCGTGTTCGATCAGGTGATCGATGGCGATGGCTTCTCCTTCTTTGCCCAATATCGTGCTTTCTTTTCCCATGTCAGGATGGACAGCAATTTTCCCGCCAAAGGAAAGGCGGGCAGGCATGCCGGATAGATCAAGCTGTATGTAAGGGGGGAACTGTCGGGGATAACTACACTTGACGGAATGAACTACAACAAAAATACAAAACCCTCTATGCTCCCCATGTACCGAACATAGAGGGTTTATTTCTGATATACAACCATTAACCTAGTTGATCGAGCTTAATAATTCCTGGCCTGCCGAGAACTTAACTACATTTCTCGCCGGAATGTTCAATGACTGTCCTGTTTTAGGGTTCCTGCCCATGCGCGCTTTCCTTCTCAATCTTTTCCAGCTGCCGAAATTCACCATTTGGACCTTTTCGCCTCTCTTCAAAGCTCCGCCCATCAGTGTGAACGTCGTTTCAATGATATTTGAGCACAGGGATTTGGATTGATGCGTCTTTGTGGCCACTTGAGAGATCAATTCTTGCTTATTCACTCATTTCACCTCCTTTTCCAAAAAGATAATCAGAGGTACGAGGAAATCCAGCATCTGCGGGAATAATAGCTCATATATGCCCTGAATGTCAAGTGAATTAGGGGTTTCCTCAGATGAATATGCGCCCTCGAGCCCTTAAACAGTCGATGACCGGCTGGAAAGAATGCCTGTGTATCGCGATCGGTCCGAATTTTTTAAGCAGCTTGAAGTGCCTTTTTGTTCCATAGCCCTTGTGAACGGAAAATTCATAATGCGGGTAGACGCGGCCGTAATTCTCCATGATCCTGTCGCGGAACACTTTTGCTATTATGGAAGCCGTCGCGATGGCGGATGATACGCTGTCCCCGTGCATGATGCTGGTCTGCGGTATAGTGATATCCGGTATTTTCCTGATCCCGTCAACTAGAATGTGGTCAGGTTTTTCCGAAAGAGCGTCCACGGCGGCTTTCATCGCCATTAGTGAGGCCTGCAGAATGTTTATCCTGTCTATGGTTGAGCTGTCAACTATTCCGATCCCGACTGAAAGCGAGGAATCGATTATGGTGCCGTACAGTTCCTCTCTTTCCCTGGCATTCAACTTTTTTGAATCATCGATCCCTTTGATCCTTATATTATTGCGGAGTATCACGGCGGCGGCAACAACAGGTCCGGCAAGAGGCCCGATCCCGACTTCATCCACGCCAGCAATGAGGACTGCGCCCTGCCTTTTCAATTTTAGCTCGTGCCTCATCGATACTGCCGTCATTGCAGCATCTCCTAGTATTATTTAAATGTTCGGAACTTGTCCAGGGGCCATATCCTCGCGGCCAAAACCCCTATTATGTTGTCCCGGGACACGACTCCCCAATCCCTGCTGTCGCTTGAGGCTGTCCTGTTGTCCCCCAGGACAAAATATGAACCGGGAGGGATCTTGATCGGCTTAAGGTCCGATCTGTCCGGGATTATCGATCTCAATTTCCTTATTTGCATTCCGTCAATGTATACTATTCCCTTTACTATCTTGATCTGTTCTCCCGGAAGGCCCACTATTCTCTTTGTTACTTCGCCGATCTTTAACGGGACCTTGATAGTAACAATGTCCATCCTCTTTGGCTTTCGCGGAAACCTGACGATATATCTGGTGTTTGAGATCGGCATGCGCTTTTTGTAAAAAGGATTCGGAAGGACGGAAAGGAGTTTTTCGGTGTCGTTCGCTCCCCAAAACGGGTTCGTTAGTCCGTATAGAAGCTTGTTCACGGCTATCACGTCGCCGGTGCTTAATGTCCTTTCCATTGAGCTTGTGGGAATATAATAAGCCTGGATGAGGAAAGTCCTTACGATAAAAACCAGGACCAGGACGGCTGTGATCAACTTGAGCGCGTCAAATAACCAGTTTCCCTTTTCCTGCTCCTCTTTTATTTTCCCTGATCTTAAGACGCTTAAAAGAGCTTCTCTTGTTTTTAAATTAAAAGCCATGAATTTCCGGGAGGCGGAATTTGGCTGGCTCATTTTGCCGGGGCATTTGCCGGGGCAGCAGTGGGTTTGTCGGCCGCGGCTTCAGTTCTGGATGGCTGTTCCGCGCCCGAATCTTCTATTTTGATCGCCTTTGAGCCGATGCGTTTCCTTAAATAATAGAGCTTCGCTCTCCTTGTGCGCCCGAACCTGACCACTTTTATCTTATCCAGCCTGGGTGAATGCAGCGGGAACGTTTTCTCAACCCCTATTCCCTGGACCATTTTCCTGACGGTCATGACCTCGCCTATCCCCCTGCCGCGCTTCTTTATGACGACTCCCTCGAATGCTTGAAGACGTTCCTTGTCGCCCTCGATGATCTTTGAAAAGACCCTCACCGTGTCGCCCACGTTAAAGGCGGGGGTCTCCTTTTTCATGAAAATTTTTTCAACATCAGATAAGATGCTCACTACATTCACTCCTTTTTTCCGAAGAGCCTGTCCATTATTATCGCCGCCGCGCTCCTCACCGAAAGATGATTATATTCCGTCTCTCCGATTATCGGCGAAAGCACTATGTCCGCTCCGTCCATTATTTCTTCACAGAGCCCCCATCCAGTGCCTAGAAGGATGAGGTAGGGCCTTTTGGACTTCTTTATTTCCTCGCGCAACTTGCCGTACGGATAACTTCCCGCCTGTCTCGCGCTGGTCGCGACCACAACAGGACTTCCCTTCTTGCTTACCTCGTCAATGACCTCGCTTAATTCTTTTTTTACCGATATCAAATCAAGGGCTTCAACCCTCGTGGAATTAAAGTTCAAGCTTTCTTCTTTTTTCCAGTGGTTCAATATCCTTTCCGCGAATTGCCGCTGTCCGCTTATAGGGTTAACGATAAAATACTTCTTGATCCCGTATGTGCAGCAGCTTCTTGCTATGTCGGAAAGGTCAAAGCCGGTCACGCAAGTCGTGACCACTTCTCTGTTCTTATTATATACCGGAAAATGAAGCAGCGCAACGTATACGTTCACCCCTGATCCTCCGTAAATATCTTTTCCAGGGTACCCCTGTCGCTTGAAGCGAGGTCGGCCTTGGCCAGCAGGTCCGGCCTTTTAAAGAATGTATCGATGACCGCCTGCTTTCTTCTCCATCCGGCTATGTCCCCGTGATTCCCGCTTATTAAAACCTTGGGGACATTATTGTTCAAGTAGCTGTCCGGCCTGGTATACTGCGGATATTCCAGAAGTCCATGAGAGAAAGAATCCTCTCCGGATGAAGACTCGTCCCCCAGCACCCCCGGAACGAACCTTGCCACGGCATCTATCAATACCATGGCGGGCAATTCCCCGCCGGTAAGCACGTAATCCCCGATGGATATTTCCTCATCCACAAGTTCGTCGATGACCCTCTGGTCAACTCCCTCATAATGCCCGCAAATGAAGATCAAATGATCGTATTTTGCCAGGTCCATGGCAATTTCCTGGTTAAAAGTTTTTCCCGCCGGCGTCAGCAATATTGTTTTTTGTTTTGAATTTTGGATTTTGGATTTTACTTTTTTTACGGCTTCAAATATCAACTCGGGCTTCATGACCATCCCCGGCCCCCCTCCATAGGGGGTATCGTCCGCTGTCTTATGCCTGTCTTTAGCAAAGCTTCTTATGTCGGTAACGGCTATATCAAGAATGCCCTTATCTTTTGCTTTGCCGATCATACTTTCCTCAAGCGGAGAGAACATTGAGGGAAAAAGAGTTAGAATATCGATTCTCATAATCAGCTACTTGTAGGGACAGCCCTTGTGGCTGTCCGAAATTGCGGACAGGGACAAGCCCTGTCCCTACACATTTTTTTAAGTCGCCTATTCTGCGTTTCTTATTTCCTGGACCACTCCGTCTTTTACCAGTATCTCGGCGGCGCCTATCTTTTTATAAAGATTGTCCCCGGTCTTAACGGTAATAGGCCCTTCCAGCGGGCCCTGTATGAACTCCGTGTTCAACACGAGCTTTTTTGACTCTTCGATCTTCGCCTGGAGGTCCGCCTTGGCCGCGGCCTGCCGGCCCTTCTCTTCATCAAGCTGATGCTTGAACGCCGTCATCTGCGAGATCATTCCCTTTTTCTTAAGGTCCTCCATGTACGATTTCGCCTGAAAATCCATCTGCTGCGCCTGCGTATCCAGATTCTTGACGGCTCTTTCAAGCTCTTTCATGAGATTGTCCTTGAACGCTTCCGTAACCACCGCTTTGACCATTACCACCCTTTTCAGTTCAATAGATTTTTCTGCCATAAACTCACATCCTCTCCTGCGTCATTATTTCCACGGAAACTCTTTTATTGTTCTTTGACCCCGCCGCCTTGACTATCGTTCTTATAGCGTTGGCGATCCTGCCTTCCTTGCCTATTACCTTGCCCGCGTCGTCCGGGGCGACCCTTATTTCGAGTATGGTCGCCGATTCGCCTTCGGTCTGGGATATTTTCACTTCTTCCGGCTTGTCGACCAGGCCCTTCACCAGATACTCAACAAGATCCTTCATTTCGCCTCCGCCTGTTTCTTCTCTTCAACCTTTGGCGCTTCTTCCGCCGCTGACTTTTGCTTCGAAGCGCGCTTCTTGAAAGAAGAAAAATCGATAGGTTTCAGCACCCCTATCTTACCGAGCATTTTGCGCACGGTAAATGTGGGAACGGCGCCCTTTTTTATCCACTCAAGTATCTTGTCCTTGTCTACAGTGAAGAGAGAAGGTTCGACAAGAGGGTTATAGTGACCGAGCTCCTCAATGACGCGGCCGCACCTGGCGGTCCTTTCATCGGCAACCACTACTTTATAAGACGGCTGCCCTTTTTTCCCAACTCTTGCTAATCTGATCTTTACTGACAATTGAACCTCCTGTTAAATTCCGGAAAACCGCGTAATTATATCACACGTTGTAGCGATTGGCAATTTCTTCCATGCTGTCGCCGCCGTATTTTTCAAGGAGCGCGGTCGCCACTTCGATCGCCACGGAAGATTCGGCGATCACTCCCGCGGACGGCACGTGGCAAACGTCCGCTCTCTCGACATGGGATTTGACAGGCTCCTTCGTGATAAGGTCGACGGAGTCGAGCGGTTTTGCAATGGTTGCGGCCGGCTTTACGGCCGCCCTTATTACGATCGGCTCGCCGTTCGTGATGCCGCCCTCAAGCCCGCCCGCATTATTCGTGTGCCTGGTGAACTTATCGTTTTCATAATATATCATGTCGTGAGCTTTTGATCCCGGAAGCGACGCCGCGGAAAATCCCGCGCCGATCTCCACGCCTTTTATCGATTGTATGGACATTACGGCGGCTGCGAGCTTGCCGGAAAGCCTTCTGTCGGGGTGCACGTGGCTGCCCAGCCCTACCGGCGCGCCAAGCACCACTATCTCGAACACGCCTCCGACCGAGTCGCTTTTTTCCTTGGCCTCATCGATCCTTTTCTTCATTTGAAAAGCGGCCGCCTCGTCGGCGCACCGGATATCCGATCTTTCCGCATAGCGGCGAAGTTCCTTGTATCCCATCTTCGGGTCAGGGGCGGCTTTGACTTCTCCTATCTGGACCACATGGCTGAAGATCGAGATGTTAAATTCCGAAAGGAACTTCCTGGCTATCGCCCCGACGGCAACCAGGGAGACGGTGCTCCTGGCGCTGGCGCGCTCCAGTATGTTCCTGATATCCTTCTGGTTATATTTTATGCAGCCCGTCAGGTCCGCGTGGCCCGGACGAAGTGCCGTCACGGGTTCCTGGAAGATGGACTTGTCTTCTTCAACGGGCATTACCTTTTTCCAGTTCTCATAATCGAGATTTTTTATCATGAGCGCTATGGGGCTGCCCAGCGTCTTTCCGAGCCGGACGCCGGACAATATTTCGACTTTATCGGTTTCAATGGACATGCGCTGACCTCTGCCGTACCCGAGCTGCCTTTTCTTCAGTTCCTTATCGATGTCTTCCGAAGATATGCCTAAATTAGCGGGCATCCCTTCCAGTATGGCGACTGTTGCCTTGCCGTGCGATTCTCCTGCCGTCAAATATCTAAGCATATCCGGATTATATCACAAGTTGAATAAAATTTCGATTTTTCTCGTATTCTCGCAAAGCTGTTTGACTATTACATATTTTATGATATAATTGCCTAAATGGAGGGGGTATTTTGTACCTAAAAAACCTCTCGCTCAGGGGGTTTAAAACTTTTGCCGATAAAACAATTATCGAGTTCAATCCTCCTGGCAGCATAACGGCGATCGTCGGACCCAATGGCTGCGGAAAGAGCAACCTGGTGGACGCGATCAGATGGGTCCTTGGAGAGCAGAATCCGAAAGAACTCAGAAGTTCTGCCCTTGAGGAAGTTATTTTCGCCGGCTCCTCCGACAGAAAGCCCCTATCCCTCGCGGAAGTATCCATAGACCTGGACAACACCGACAACAGGATAAAGACCGAATTCGCGGAGCTCTCCATAAAACGCAGGACATTCCGCTCCGGCGAGAGCGACTTCTTCATCAACAAGGCGAACTGCCGCCTCAAGGACATAAAGGACCTTTTCCTTGACACGGGGCTCGGGGCCGGTTCGTATTCGATAATCAGCCAGGGGCGCGTTGATGCGGTCCTCTCCTCAAAACCGGAGGAAAGAAGGGAAATATTCGAGGAAGCCGCGAAAATAAACAAATACAAGTTCAGGAAGACCGCCGCGGAGAGAAAGCTCATCTCTACCGAGCAGAACATGTTGAGGATAGCCGACCTGAAAAGCGAGATCTCGAACCAGCTGTCCGCGCTCGAGGAACAGGCAAAAAAAGCGGCGCAGTTCAAGGAACTGAAGGAAAGATTAAAAACCCTTGAAACGGGGCTTTCAAAAAGACAGATCACGGGCATAACAGAAAAGAAAAGGACCGTCGATGAAAGGATCTCCGCCCTCAAGTCGCAGATGGAACTCGGCCTGAACCTTACCCAGCAATATGAGAACGAAAGAGCCTCGAAAAGGGAAGCGCTGAGATCGCTGAGCGGGGAGATAGAAGGCCTGCGCCTCTCGATAAGCCAGGCGAAGCTTTCCTACGAAGAGAACAAAAGTTCGATCCTTCTCGAAAAAGAAAAGAAAAGGAACCTCGAGGAAAGGATAGCGGAAGCAAGGGCGCATTTCGAGGAGATGTCCTCGAAACTTGTTTCGCT
Organism: uncultured bacterium; assembly: GCA_964354575.1. Lineage (GTDB taxonomy): Bacteria > Margulisbacteria > WOR-1 > CAVSGV01 > CAVSGV01 > CAYHAH01. The sequence continues at coordinate 2,866 of CAYHAH010000088.1, read as the reverse complement.
GAAAAACAAGGAAAAGGAGATCGGGGAAGAACTCGCGTCCTCGCAAAACTCGCTTAAGCAGGCTTCCGGAGAGCTCTCAAGATCGGAAGAAAGCGCCAACCGCGTGAGGAACGCGCAGGGAAAACTTGAAGCGGAGGTCTTTGAACTCAAGTCCACCATCCTGGAAAAAGAAGGCGCCCTGTCCAATGAACGGAACAGGCTCATAGAGCTGGAGAGCAACCTTAGGCTCGCAAGGGAAGAGTTAAGGCATGATGAGGAACTGATCGAGAGATCGGCGAAAGAAAAACGGGACCTGGAGGAAAAGCTCGTACAGCTCAAGGGCATCTCGGATTCCCTCGACGGCAAACTGAAGAACAGCAGCGCATCCGTGGAGTTCGCATCCTCGAGTGAAACGCTAAAGGCCTCCTTCAGCGGGGTCCACGGCCTCGCGGCCGGCCTTGCGAACAAAAGCAAAGCCCACGAAATAAGCATGGAGCTGATCTACGGCGCCGATATCAAGATAAAAAATGTGAGCTTAAATGACGAGCTCATACTCTCAGACGGAACGATATCCGGCGGAAGCCTGAAGGAAAAAATTGGCGATGTCATTGCAAAGGAGAGGGAGATCGAAACCCTTATCGAACAGGCCAAGGTGAAACATGATGCGGGGGGCAAGGACCTTGAATTGAAAAATGTCACCGAGGAGCTGGAGCTTGCCCGGAGAAGCTTGGCAGCAAGGAAAAAAGAACTTGAGGATATCTCCTCAAAAAAGATATCTCTTTCGGAAAACATAAAATCCCTTGAAGATGAGAACAGGATATTCATTGAAAAACTTGCCGCATCCGGCGAAAAACTTACAGGCGTAATAAAGGAGAAAGAAACTCTGCTTTCAAGTTACGCCGAAAGCAAGGCGATACATGCCGCCGTTGCGTCAAAGACCGAGAACCTTTCGAATGAAAAAGAGAAAATAAGGCTGGAGCTGATCTCGATCAATGATTACATCAGTTCAAGGAACAAGGAAGAGATGGAAGGAAGGCTTGTTCAAACGATCGACCGGATAAAGGAGCTGGAGGGATCACTCCCGAAGATCACCGAGGAAGAAAAGGAACTGGCAAAAAAAATCGAACTGAAATTACAGGCGAGGACCAAATTCGAATCGGAAATAGAAGAAGTGGAGAAGCGCCTCGCCGGAGGAACGAGCGATGACAGGGTCATGAGGGACGCCCTTTCAAAGGAAGAGGTCGCGATGGCCAAACTGGATGCTGAATTGACGTCGATAAGCGAAAAAATGCTTAACGATTACGGGCTAACCGTTGAAAATATCCTGTCGAGCGATCTTGAGATCCCGCCGGTGACCAAAGCAAAAGAAGAGACTGAAAGCTTAAAGGGTTCTATCACTTCGCTCGGACCCGTGAACCTTCTGGCTGCGGAGGAATTCGAGAAAGCGCGCGAAAGGTTCTGTTTCATTGAAAATCAGTTCAATGACCTGACGGTGGCAAGAGAGAACCTCTCGAGCCTTATAAAGGAACTGGACGAAAAAGCAAGGGAAGAATTCATTGAAACGATGAAAATTATCAACAAGAACTTTTCGGAGATATTCGCCACCCTTTTCACGGGAGGGGAGGCGAAGCTCGTGACACCTGAGGGAGAGGACATACTGGAAGGCGGCATAGAGATAATCGCCCGGCCCGGAGGAAAGAAATGGCTGAATCTCTCAGCCATGTCCGGCGGAGAGCGCGCCCTTACCGCGATAGCGCTGCTGTTCGCCCTGCTGAAAACGCATCCGAGCCCGTTCTGCCTCATGGATGAGGCGGATTCCGCGCTTGATGAAGCGAATGTTCACAGGTTCACGAAGCTTCTCAGGGAATTCTCCAAACAAACACAGGTCGTGCTGATAACGCACAATAAACAAACCATGGAGATCGCGGACACGATGTACGGCATCACTATGGAAGAGGCCGGCGTTTCAAAGATCGTATCCGTAAAGCTGGCGAAGGCCGCCTGATGTTCAGAATAATCCTGATATTGATATTCACTCTCGCCTCCACAACGTCTTTTTCTCAAGTTAAAAACGAAGGCCTTGGCAGCGGCGATGCCCTGTGGCAGAAGAACGGCATTGTCGTAAATGATTCGCAGGGACGAAGCATAAGGCAGAACGTCAGGGTGGTAAGTTTGGACGATAACTCCTCCGTAATGGTCTGGGAAGACGAAAGGAACGGCTATATAGATATTTACGCGCAGCGGTTCTCCCCCGGCGGCGCCAAGCTCTGGGGAGAGGGCGGCGTAGGCGTATGCGAAGCTCCCGGAAGTCAGTCCTTTCCTCAGATCATAAGCGACGGAAAATCCGTGGTGATCGCCTGGCAGGATTACAGGAACGGGAACGCCGACATATACGCCCAGAAGCTCAATATAAGCGGAAGTGCTATCTGGGCCAAAGACGGAATACCGGTATGCGCGCCCTGGGCAAACCAGCTGGAACCCCAGCTCATCAGTGACGGCGCGGGCGGAGCGATAATTACCTGGTATGACTACAGGTCGGGAAGGGGTGAAGACATCTACGCCCAGAAGATCAGCAAGACCGGTACTCCGGAGTGGGATGTTAACGGAGTTCCCGTATGCATCGAGACCGGAACGCAATGGCACCCGAAGATAATCGCCGACGGACAGGGCGGAGCGGTAATATGCTGGGACGACAAAAGGGGCAATGATTATGACATATACGCTCAAAGGCTCGCCAAAGACGGAGGCCCGGCCTGGTGGGTGAACGGGATCCCTGTATGCAAGGCTCCCGAAAACCAGGAGTACAGCCAGATAGCTTCTTGCGACGGCGACTCTTTTGTCGTCACCTGGCAGGATTACAGGAGCGGGAATGCCGACATATATTCCC
>CAYHAH010000087.1:0-9602 GCA_964354575.1 uncultured bacterium | reverse complement strand
ATGTGGTTTTCCCCGTTGATCTTTATGTTATATGAGCAGCCCCGGGCCTGCCCCATAGTCAAGCCGTATCTCCCCTTTTCGACCTTGATATTTGCCGTTCCGGGATTGAACGGTTTTCTTCCCGCATGACCCGGAGAAAATGAAATTTTGTTCATGGAATTATATCGAAATATTTTCCGAAAAATTTCAGCCCAATATGGTGCCAAAGAAGAGCAAAGGAGAATAGGGCTCGATATGGCTTAATAAGTGCAATAAGTGAGATAAGGCGAATAAGTGCAAGAAGCGGAATATTGACTGTCCTGTTGCACATATTCCTCTTTTTCCACCTATACGCCCTATTCCTCTTATCAAGCCCTATTAAGCCTTGTTGCACTTATTCTCCCGGCGTATAATTACCCCGAGGTGATCCAAATGAACAAATGGCAAGTGGTTATCGTCTGGGTTATAGGATTATATGTTTCCTTCACTCTCTCCGATACCGGTTTAAGGTTGCTGATCCACGCCAAGAAGTCCGCGGAAACGCTTGAGACGGGATATCCTTTCACGCTTTTAGCCGGCACCGCCTGGGCATACATTATTCCGATCATCATTATCGGGGCATTGGTTTTCTTTTCTGTTAAGGGGCATGGGAAAAAATAATTGTCTGATACCAATTGCTTGAGTATCCCTTGCGGCGGGCGGGGAAAAGATAAGAAAAGAAATTAAAAACTCATCAGCGCAAACCCGATGCCGATCAATACCTGCACCCAGGTCGCCACTCCGTGAAGCAGGCCTAAAGCATTCAACGCGATCAATACCCCTATTATAAACAGCGCTCTGCCGAAAAATCCTCCCCCGTTATCCCCGCAGCAATTGCCCCATTGGTACCAGCCCTTGCAGCATTCCTCGTCCTTACGTACTCTTTTTGCCATTTATTTCACCGCCCTTTTCAAGTAAATGATACGCTTCCGGGCAGAAAATGCAAAGGGGAATAGGGCTCGATATGGCTTAAGAAGTGCAATAAGTGAGATAAGGCGAATAAGCGCAAGAAAAGCCCTATTAAGCCTTACCTTAAAAACCCCACCTGCTTACGCTTAGCTGATTTCTCAATGGTCAAACTGCGTATATCCCGCACCAGTTCCCGTATATCCGAGTCATGCTTAAAGACCCGTTTCTCCAGAAGCTCGATCTTCTTCGCCAGCTCCTGGTTGTTCGCTATCATCTGCCGGAGTTTGACGAAAGCCCGCATGATCGCAATGTTGACCAGGATGGCCCTTTCACTATTAAGCACTGATGAAAGCATGGCCACTCCCTGCTCGGTAAAAGCATAAGGCAGATAGCGTCTTCCTCCCCATCTTGACATCGCAAATTGCGATCTCAAGTTGCCGAACTCTTCAGCGGTCAGCTGGAACATGAAATCCTCAGGGAAACGGTTACTATTCCTCTTCATTTGCTCATTCAACCTGAAAGTCTGAACCCCGTATAATTCCGCAAGATCCCTATCTAGCATCACTTTTTGCCCTCGGATCATATAGATCTTATGTTCGATCGTCTCATAAGGGGCAAGTTCCTCGCTCATGCCTGATCACCTCTGTGCTATCAGGAGCAATTTTTATGCCAAAAGATTTGAGAGCGTACCTCGCTGGTTGTTGTTGTGAAGATCAACATTTGTTGTTTATTTCGACAACAGATGACGAAATTAAGACGAGGTGGTCAGGGTACTACTCCTTTTTTGGGAAAAAAGAAGATAAAGGCAGATATAAGCGGGCTTGCGTCGGAGTTCAGGGTTACGCAATAAAAGGAAAGCTCCCCGAACCTCTCGATTCTCGACTTGCTAAAGATTCACTTCATCTTGCCCGTCACATCTATGATGTTCCTGCTCCCGCTTTCGATCGGGACCGATATGACCCGAGAGCCGGGCTTGAAATCAAGTTTTTTCATGTCGACTTTTTTCAGGGCGAGGTCCTGGTAGGAGCGGAAATAGAGCACCTTGTTGGTCAGGTCTTTGATCACTATCCACTGCGTGTAATCGATCATCTCTTTCATCACCTTTTTCCCCGCCTTGACCACGCCGAGCGGTATGTCATTGGCATTAAGGATATGCTCCGCCAGGTTGACCGCCCCCGCCGCGTTCTTTACCGGATCGGCAGAGTGGACCATCAGGGCTGTGCGGACGAATCGCGAGGGCGGAGTCCAGTCGCCCGGCAGGCCCAGCCAGCCGCTGCCGCTCCCCGCTTCATTGATCTTTACCCCTCCGACCGTATATGATGCCTTGTCGCGCGCGTCCAGATTGACGTAATTGCGCAAATTGGTGAGCTGCCAGTCGAATGTCGGCTTGTTGGTCATCACGCCGATGGGATTGTCATAGATATTCGTCTTTCCGCCGATGAACTCGATCACGATATTATTGCCCTTGGCATCGTGCACCGCCGCATGGAAACCGGGGACCATCCTCAATTGCGGCACGTAAGCGCCGACCACATCTATCTTGCCGATCTCCTTTTTCACTTCGCTGACCGTGGAAAAATTGCCGAGCATCCAGTTGCCGAGGTCGGTGACCGCTAGCCAATCGCTGCCCTTGGCTTTCGCATACTGGCTTTCGGTGAACCAGAGGAATTCCACCGCCAGGCCGGCTTCGTTAATGCCGTCCAGCACCGCCGTCTTTTCGCCTAAGGCGTTGATCCCCAGATAGCCATATTTCGATGTCCAGCTGACGCCTTTCTTCCCGTCCGGCGTCATGCTGACCTCTTTCATTCCCCTGGGGAAAACCACCACTTCGGAATCCATCCCCAAGGCGAATTCCATTGAGCGGCCTATCACCACGCTGCCGTCCTTTGCTTTTACCTGAAAATCGGTGCAGGCCTGCGCCGCGCCGAAGAGCGCCAGGCACGAAACGGCGATCGCAGAAACAATTATCCTGTTGAACATTTTTATTTCCTCCTTAAAAGAAGCTCACCCTATTGGACAAGTTTCCCGCCAGAGGCGGGCAGGCGGAACTATCTTATAATGAACCCTATTAAGCTTCAAGAGGTTTTGGTACAATCTGAATAACAATGAAACAAGATGAAACCATAAGAACCGCCAGAGTAATAGCTCAACACCGTGGCAAATATAGGGTCAGATGCGAAGATAAAGAGTTTTTGGCTGCGGTCACCGGCAAAAATATATATACGGCAGAATCAAATCTTGATTATCCGGTGGTTGGCGATCTGGTCAATATTATTGATATTGGAAGCGGTAATGCTGTTATCAAGGAGTTCCTGCCCAGGAAAAGTGTCTTAGAGAGAAAGGCGGCTGGCAAGGACAGGGTTCAACCGATCGCGGCCAATGTTGATACGGTCTTTATTGTGCAAGCCATTGATCGCGATTTTAATTTAAATCGTTTTGAGCGCTATGTAACGATAATTCGCGCGGGAAATATCCTGCCGATTTTGGTCTTAAATAAAACAGATCTTATCTCCCCGGAGGAACTGGAAGAAAAGATCTCATTGGTTGAAAGCCGTTTTAAAGATACTCCCCTTTTAACCACGAGCATATTAACTGAAAATGGGATCGATATCCTGATCCAAGCGATCAAAAAGGGGCAAATATACTGCTTCCTTGGATCTTCGGGAGTTGGAAAATCCTCGCTCATCAATAAATTGCTGGGACAGGAACTATTGAAGACGGAAGAGATAAGCGCTCAAACAAAAAAAGGAAAACATACTACCACTCACCGGGAGCTTTTTGTGCTCAAAAACGGAGGAATGGTCATTGATAATCCGGGGATGAGGGAAGTTGGACTGGCAGATGTCGATGTGGGAGTAAACAGTGTTTTCGCTGAAATAAATTTTCTAAGTAAGGATTGTAAATTTACTGATTGTTCCCACCAAAGCGAGCCGGGATGTGCCGTTTTGGCCGCAATTAGATCGGGAGATCTAAGCGAAAGCAAATATGAGAATTATTTAAAGCTTAAGAAAGAAGCTGAATATTATGCTATGACGAGTTTGGAGAAAAAGGTTAAGGATCGCAGCTTTGGCCGAATGATAAAAGTATATAAGAAACAAAAGAAGAAGCTAAAATAAAGCTCCCCCGGCTGGACGAGTTTCGCAACTATCTTATACTGAACCCTATTAAGCTTCAAGAGGTTTTGGTATACTTGCTTCAGTGAAGAAAGAAACAAGAAAATATTCGGATAGGCGCAGATACCTGATCGAAGCCGTTAAGAAGAGAAGAAAGGCCTTAAGGAAAAAAGCGATCGAATATAAAGGCGGGCGTTGCGAGATCTGCGGATATTCAAAATGTCTTGATGCCCTTGAATTCCATCACCTGGATAATTTGAAGAAGGATTTTGGCATATCAGCAAAAGGATACACCCGCAGCTGGGAAAGAGTAAAAAATGAACTCAAGAAATGCCGCCTGCTTTGCGCGAATTGCCATCGAGAGATCCATTCCATATCAAAGTAGACAATAAAACTAAACCTGATAAAATATCAACTACCGTTGACGCTCCCCTGTAGCTCAATGGTAGAGCAATCGGCTGTAGAAAATGCAGCGCCCCGATGAAAATCGGGGTGGAAAATCGGGTGAATTCAGGGAAGTCCCGAGCTTAGTCGAGGGATAATCCTGAGCGAAGCCTGCCGAAGGGATTGAAAGTAGGCGGGAACGTGCAGAGACTAGAGGATGAGGATCCCGGCCAATAAGCCTCAACAGCGCCCGACGCCGGCTATAGCCGGCGATGAGATAGTCCAAGCTCAAAAGTAATTTTGAGGCACTTGTAACCGATCGGTTAGAGGTTCGAATCCTCTCGGGGGAGCTTTCCTTTGCGGGTCTTGCGGTTTAGTGTTAATATGCAACATTGAGGTTAGCAATGCGTTTTAGAGTAAAATTGGCCTTCATCTTATTGGCGTTCGCATTGTTCCTGTCCGGATGCAGGACCACTCTTATTGTGCGAGACGCGACCACGCAGAAGATCATTCCCGTATTCAAGGACTATGTGGGGACGCACGGATACGCCATAACTTATCAGAACGAACAGACCGGCTCCTATCATGTGAACATGGGAACCGTCTTTGTGCCCTATACAAGCTCCACGGAAAAGTCAAAATCAACTATCCAGTACAACCCGCCGACGGGCACAAGCCAGCCGATGACGGCTTACGAAGAAACAAGCTGGAACACAGTGGCCAATCCGGCCCATTACGAAGATGCCGCGGCGGCCGTTACGATCGTCCAGAAGGACAAGGACGTGATGATCCTGATCGACACGAACAATGCCGGCGGGACATCGCTCAATGATATAAGCGATTACCTGAAGAGCCTTGGATACGAAGTCGATAACAAATAAAAAGAAGGGATGATTATGAGATCAAGGATTTTGTTTATAATGATAGCGCTGCTGGCCATCTCCTGCGCCGCTCTTTGCGCCGACATCCGCACTTTCCGCCAGGTCAGGGACGTGGCGACAAAAGAGGACGGAAGAGTGAAACAATCGACCGACATGAAGAACATGTTCGAATGCACTTACCTGATCGATCACAAGAACAACACCATCACGCGGATAAAGGTGCGGCGACTTGATGAGGCGGCCCCCCGCGACGACTCGACCGTTTACATCATCAGGGAGAAAAAGAAAGTCCTGGGGAGCGAAGCCGGCAGAGGCGGAAGCGTCCTTGTCGCGGTCCAGAAGGACGGAAGCGAGATCCTTGAGGTCGGCCAAAAGTTCTCTTTTACCACCCGCACAAGCCCTTTTTCACAGGTGATAACCGGCGTTTACAAAAGGGTTTATGTCAGACCTGAAGGCGAACATCGTCCCCATATGCCCGACTGACGGCCGCCGGCCTCTTTAAGGCAACAGGTTTCGGTTTTCTTTCCCTCACAGTTTTTTTCCTTGCCAGAGCCGCCATTTCCCTGTCCACCATGAAATTAACGAACTGCCACACGTCTTCATCCTTGAACTTGCCGTCAAATTTGACGAACTTCCTGTTGATGTTCTTCAGCGGCGTCCAGTCCACGGGCTGAGAGACCATCGGCTTGATGTAAGGCATGCAAACGTTAAGTATGTATTCGTGATCGATGTCGTCGGGCAGGTTGTAGCCGCGCCTGGGATTCCTTATCATCCACTTCGCGGCGGCAACGACAGATATCGCCACCTGCAGCGTCGTCGCCTGCTGGTGCGGTACAAGCTTTCTGGCGGTGCGAATGTCAAGCAGGCTTCCCGTCCACCACGCCTTGAAATCATGCCCCATGAGTAGGACGCCAAGCTCATCACGCCCGCCGATTATCTCGTCAGCCATTATTCTGAGCTTTTCCTGAATTTTAAAATTCCTCATCTCAAGCTCGTGAAGCGAGTTGACAGCCGCGTCGCTCGGGCAGTACGCGTAATGGACGGTCGGCCTGTAGATCGCTTCGCCGTTCTTCCAGACAGTAAGCCGGTCGGATATCCCGAACGCCTCCCCGTGGCGGATGACCATCCCGGTGATCTCTCCGCAGGGCACCCAGCTCCTTACCCACGTTTTCATGCCCAGCGATTCAAGGCATATCTGGTTCTTCGGCCCGGTCTTGTGGAAGTGCGCATCCTTCGGTATCCAGCGCTCGTGCGTCCCCCACCCCATTTCGGCCGGCGCAACTCCTTCTTCACGGAAGCCTTCTATGCTCCACGTATTGACGAACTCGTTCACTTCCTTCGGCCTGTCGGTGATCTGGGTATCGCGCTCGGAGATATGAATGACCTTGGTGCCGGAAAGCATCGCCAGCATCGGAAAATCTTTATTGTCGATGGCTTCCTCCAGGGCGGCGCGCCTCCTGTCCTTCGGCTTTTCCGCTATTATTTTCCTGGCGATGTCGAGGAGAGCATGCTTTGTGAAATGGGACACAAGCCCCGGATTGGCCCCGTGGTCCACTATTGCGGTGGGGCCTTCGTTATCCCCCCACTTTCTTATCATTTCCCTTATCTCCATCTGCCTGGCATAAAGGGTATATTTTGTCGGGTCTTTCCTCTCCTTGTCCTTGTAGGGGTCCCATTCCTCGACCGAAGTATTTACGTAAAGCACGCCGTTGTCCCTGCACCACTGGAGCATCACGGGCGTTTCAATGTTCCACGCAAGGTCTATGATAAGGTCGCCTGGTCCGACATATTCCTTTAGTCTCACCGAGTAATTCTCGGGAGTGATCCTGTCCACATCATATGACATGCCCTTTTTCAATGAACCCTTCACGCGGTGCCTGTTGTCGACAAAATCGATTATGCTGATGTTCTTATGGGGAACTCCAAGGATCTTCGGAATAAGGGGGATAGCGCACTGGGCAACGGAGCCGCAGCCGATGACAAGGACCTTTCCTTTAAATTTCATTTTATCCATTTTTTTCATCGCTCCTTTTTTAAGCATTGATGTGAACTATCTTCGCCTTCGAAAAGCCGTTGAAATTCGTCGCCGACGCATTGCTGTAGGCGCCGATATTCTTTACATATAATAAGTCGCCGATCTCCATGTCCGGGAGGCTCTCGCTGTTGCTGACAGTATCCAGCGCGTCGCACGTGGGGCCCACCACCGCGCTGATGGAAACTTTGCCTGCCTGCCGGTAGGCACGGCCTTTTTTAAAAGCATGGAAATGATACACGCAGTGATCAAAGATCACGCCCGATAAAGTGTTATATACGCCGTCATTGATATAATAGAATGTCTTTCCGTCCCTGTGGGCCTTGCCGATGATCTTTACGACCAGTTTTGCCGACTCCGCAGCCAGGTATCTGCCCGGCTCCGCCACTATCTCGATCTCTTTCGGGAAAAGCCTGTCGATCTCTCTGGAGATCTTTTTGCCGAACTTTGCGATCGAAACGTCGGCGCCGTTATACTTTACGGGAAAGCCGCCGCCGATATTGAGGATCCTTACATTATATCCCTTCCCTCTTGCGGCTCTCATCAGCTGGGAAGCCGTGTTCAGCGCCGACATGTAATTCTCAAAGTTCACGCACTGGCTTCCCACATGGAAGCTTATGCCCTCCACGTCCATGCCCATCCCGACCGCCGCGTCGATAAGGGGCATCGCCTCGGACGGTTCCACGCCGAACTTGGAGGAAAGCTCCACCATCGATCCGACGTTAGCCACCCTGAGCCTTATGATGAGCCCGGCATTCGGGCAGTACTTGTTGATCTTTTTCAGCTCTTCTATGTTGTCAAAGGTCATCAATGTCCTGTAAGGGATCATTTTCTTCAGCGTCTCGACCGGCTTGATCGTATTCGCAAGAATGATGTCATTGTAAACAAAATCGTTCTTTTTCTTCAACGCGGACCTCGGGACCGCAGCCATGACCATCTCGAACTCTTCCTGGCTTGCCACATCGAACCCGCTGCCAAGGGCTTGCAGCGTGCGTATTATCTCGGGAAGCGGGTTCGCCTTTATCGCGTAATATACGCCGACCCGCGGGAGGAACTTCCTGAACTGGCGGTATTTGTCCCGTATCACGCCGTGGTCGATCACCAGGAGCGGAGTGCCGTGCTCTTTTGCCAGTGATCTGATGTTATTGGTCATTTTTTTCGAGAATGGAACCTATCTCCTTGTAATATGTATTGTGCTTGAGGAAAGCGTCCTTGAGTATCTTGAAATTCTCTTCCCGTTTTTTGTAAAGCCTTTTCAGCGGCCTGGGCCTTACGTTCTGCAGGAGATAAGAAGTGATCAGGGGCAGGACTATTGTCGCGTCGCTGTAGACAATGACCGTGTCATCGATGCCGCAGGGATCCACTTTGCCCCAGCTCACCGCCTCTGACGGCGTTGCTCCCGAAAGGCCGCCCGTATCCGGCCTCGCATCCGTAATTTGAAGGAAATAGTCGTGTCCCGACTCCGGGATCATAAGGACTTCCTGTATCTGCGGCTCCGTCTGAAGTATGAAGTTTTTCGGGGACCCGCCTCCGCAAATGATAACGCCGGTCTTCCCTCCCCTTGCCTTTGCCGAATACACTATCGAGGTCGATTCATTCACGTCTATGCTCGGGTTTATCCTCAGTTTGAACTTCTTTGATATCAATTCCATGCTCGCAATATCCATGCCGATCGTGGAATCCCCGGGGCTCGAAGTGAAGACGGGAACATCATTCTGGTAGCACGCCGAAAGGAAGCTTGCGTCCTTAAGCCCGGTTTTTTTCTCCCTCTCATGCACGAGTTTCCCCAGAAGGTGATAGAATTCGCTCGTCCCCATTTCTTTCTGGAATTCCGGCCTGCAAAGCATTTCCCTTACCATCGCGTCTGTCTTCATCAGGACGTCGTTGTCAAAGACAATGTCATAGATGCGGACGACCTTGCTCTTCCTTAGCTCCGCGTCATCCATCAGGTGGGAGCCCTGCCGCAGGTCCATGTTGAAAGCAAAATGGAGGTCGTGGTACACATTTGCGCCGGTCGCTACGATCCAGTCAATAAAACCCGCCTTAATGAGAGGTATAATGCTAGATGCGCCGAGCCCTGCGGGGGTCAAAGCGCCCGCCAGCGTCACGCCGACCGTGACATTTCCCTTTAACATTTTTTCTTTCAGGAGATGGCAGGCGGCCCTTATGCGCCCGCCGTTATAGGCAAGCATGTGCCGGTCCACAATTTCAGAAAGAGGATCATCTTTTCTTATCGGCGGGGGAAGGATCTTTTTGCCTTTTAAA
>CAYHAH010000086.1:0-2463 GCA_964354575.1 uncultured bacterium | reverse complement strand
AATATTTTAAGTACGCTGATCTCAAATGGCCTTGAAATCTTCACAATTCTAACAGGCTGTTCATTTGGGAATTTCGCGTTCCCCATCTTAAATTCACCGGAATGGAGATGGATCATTTCCGGGATTAAAACAGGCTGCCGCGCCGCATCAACCCGCGAGGCCAGTTTTAGCAAATTAAGCAGCTGCTCTCCCTCTTCGCCTTTCGCCATCAGTATCGACATAGCGTCTTTTGCCCTTAAAATATTGTCGTTGGGAGTATAAAATTCCACCGCAAGTTGTTTCCCCCGATGCTCTCTCTTCCTTTCCAATTGTACGGCCATTATTTTGATTTCAGGAAGTATTTCGGCGTTTCGCATAGCATCAACTTGAACAGCCAGCTCATTTATCTTGGCGAGGCGCTTCGCCTCCGCGATTTTTACGGTTAACATCGCAATCACTTCGCTTGCCCTCAAAATAGTTCCGTTCGGCTTATAGAATTTCACAGCCAGGAGCCTTCCCCGATTCTCTGGGTTCCTTGCCGTTTGTTCTCCCAAGGTCATCCGATGCCCTATCTTCATTCCCATTTTTATCTTCCCCTTGTAACCCCTCTCTTCCTACGACACAAAATGCGATGCGGGCGGAAGTAATCCCCTCTATTATATATATCGACAATTTTCATCAAAAATATCAGTTTGAAGTTATTGAATATTGGCAGTTCGGAACCTGAGAATGAAATTCTCGGTTCCTCACAAGGGATCAATACATGGAACCGCGACTTTTAGTCGCAGGTTCAGGCACTCTCTTTCGGCGTTCATTGAAATTCACCTGCGTTTTTGTTATCATTCTTCCGGTGGCTAAATGAACTTATTCGAAAAGCAGGAAGACCTGAGCTCTCTCTCCTACAAAGAAATTGAAGCGATCGCCCAGAAATGCAAAAAGTGCGGCCTCTCAAAAACGCGTACAAAGGTGGTTTTCGGGCACGGGCCCGTTCCCTGCGACCTGATGCTGATCGGCGAAGGACCCGGCGAAAAGGAAGACCTGTCAGGGCTTCCCTTCGTAGGTCGGGCCGGACAGCTACTGACACAAATACTCGCGTCCATAAACATCGACAGGGAAAAAGACATCTACATCGCCAATATCGTAAAATGCAGGCCGCCGGAGAACAGGGCCCCGCAGGCGGATGAAACCGCAGCCTGCTACCCCTATCTTGAGGCTCAAATAAGGCTGATAAAGCCCAAAATCATTCTTCTGGCCGGGGCGCCCGCGACAAAAGTTGTATTAAAGAATGAGGACCCGATATCGAAGATCCGGGGCAAATGGTTCAAACTTGCGGGAACCGATATTTCAGTAATGCCGGTCTTCCATCCTTCTTATCTCTTGAGGAACCAGTCGAAGGAAACCGGAAGCCCCAAGTGGTTCACCTGGCAGGACATGAAGGAAGTCCGGGGAGCCCTGGATTTCTTTAAGACCGCAAAGGAACTGGGAGCATGAAAAAATTCGTCGCAGCCGGCATCCAGATGGACGTAAAGCCCGGCGATGTCGATTTCAATCTTAAGTGCGCGGCAAGCCTTGCGGCAAAGGCACTTAAATTCAATCCCAACCTGATAATATTCCCGGAAATGTTCGCTACAGGCTTCGCATATCCCTACATCAACAAGATCGCGAAAGAAAGCTTTGAAGAAATCACATCCTTCTTAATGAACCTTTCGTGCAGGACTGGCGCTTTCATCGTCGGCGGATCGATCCCGGAATTATCCGAGGGAAAACTTTACAACACGTCAATAATATTCTCCCCGGAAAGAAAAGCTCTCGGATTCAGCAGGAAAATACATCCTTTTTCCATGACGGATGAATCAAAATATTTCACCGGAGGCGATAAAATATCCGTTATCGCAGCGCCGATCGCAAAGCTCGGCATCGCGATCTGTTATGATATAAGATTTCCGGAGATCGCAAGAAAACTGACCCTGGATGGAGCCGAAATGCTCATAGTGCCGGCCCAATTCCCCCGCCCGAGGGAGCACCACTGGCACGCGCTCCTGAGGTCAAGGGCCATAGAAAACCAGGTGTTCCTGATCGGGGTGAACAGGGTCGGCGGCAAAAACCCGGAATACTTCGGGCATTCCATCGCGATCGATCCCTACGGCAATGTTCTTGATGAACTCGACGACAAGGAAGGGATCCTTGTCTGCGAAATAGACCTGGGACGCATCGGGGAAGTCAGGAAATCGATGCCTTCGCTGCTGGACAGGCGGCCAGAAGTATACCAATAAATGAAATCAGAAGTTTTCTTCTCAAAAAACAAGGACATATCAAAGCTATTTGATGTCTTGAAGATACCCTTCATTAAAGAAAACTCCTTTGTCGCGATCAAGATCCATTTCGGGGAGATAGGCAACATCGCTTACCTGAAGCCGGAAAACGTGAAGCCGCTGATAGACAGGGTCAGGTCATTAAAAGCTCTTACCTTCTTGACCGACGCGA
>CAYHAH010000085.1:0-3370 GCA_964354575.1 uncultured bacterium | reverse complement strand
CGATAGGCGCATCATCGGCGTTACAGCGTAATGTGCCTAAAAAGACTACGCAAGAATCAGCGGTTCCAGCAACATATTATCAAGATAAAACAAAAACCATGAGCGCGCAACCGACGACCAGATTTGAGCTTAGGCAAATCGTTTCTTATACTTATCAGAGGTTAAATTTCATAATTCCTAGTGGGGCAAAGAAATTCATTCCGAAGCGCGTAAAAACTGCAATAAAAGGTTGGCTTGCTAGGACCGAGGAAACCAAGAAAATGATCGCGGAAGCAAAACAAGAAGAGGCCAAGGCGGCCACATCGGAAGATAAAGCCAGGGCGTCAGAGGTTAAAGCCAAAGCGGCAAGCGCAGCTAGAACACAGGTGAAAACGACGTTGAGTAAAGCTCGTCCTATAGCCAAAAACCCCGAATTGCTTGCCCAGGCTAACAATGCAGTCGACGCCATGACAGATGAGCAGGTGATTAATACTTTTGAGAGGATTGATGCCGCCATGATAAATGCGGGAGCAACTGAAAATGAACAGGAGTTTCGTGTTGCGGCAAGGAAATTAATCACTCTTCTTAAATCCATTGCTGGGAATGCAAAAAACGAGAACAAGCAGCCGTCTGAGAGAGTGCAGGGAGCAAGCAAAAGAACGACCAAGACTTATGTCGTCGTGAATAAAGCTTTCGTAGCAAAAAGAGAAATAATGGTCAAAGAGATTGAAAGCGCGCCTGCAAGCAATGAAAAGCAGGCAAAAATAAATGACATTGCACAAAACACAGAAAACAGCTATCAAATATCAAAATCGATGGATGAGATCGTCTCGACTGAAGTATATGCCGCCTCCCCCGAAACCGCGGTAGAATTAAAGGACAACATCGAGGCCGAACAAAAATTAGCGGTAAAGATAATTGAAGTGGCTGCCGAGAAAGGATACAAGCTCGATAATTATGCCGAACTTGCAAGCGTCGCCGGAGTTCCCATGCCGAATGTCGTCATTGAAGAGGGCGGGGGGACGGATGTAAGCAATCCTGTGGTCTATGAAACGGCCGATATCAGCCAGTTAAATGTTTTAAACCGGATCAGGCAGGCGTTCAGGTCATTAACGGAAGACGTAATGAAGCTTCTCGCCGATAACAGGAAGGAAAACAAGGATCTGGATGAAGCAGCGGCAAAGAAAATGCTTGAGACAAAAAGAGAAGAATTAAAGTGGATCGAGAGAGAATTGGTCAAGAACCTGGAGAACAAAAAACTTCAGCAAAAACTTCATGCTGATGTAGTAGCGCTGTCGTATATGCTGCAACATCCCGAAGAGATCACTCAGTCAAAGCTTGATTCCATGGTGGACGAAGTTAATAAGATCAAATTGCGGCTCGTAAATAATCACTTAGCCTAATAATACCCCGTTCCCTTCACCCTTTTTTCGCCAAGATGAGAAGTGCTGTTCAATAAAGTAACTATCGGCGCCTTGTCTATCTCAACGATGTTGATGCACGTATTGTCCTGCCTGATGCGCCAGAAATTGTTCATGTCAATGCGCATGTAATGAAAAAGAATGGCCCTGTTCATCCCCCCGTGCCCGACAACGCAGAAAGTCTTGCCGCAGTGCTTTTCGATCAGGGACTCGATCGCCGCGACTCCGCGCCTTTGCATCGATTCCAGGGTTTCGGCGTCAGGGATAAGCGTCTTGCCGGGGTCAATGAGCCAGCTCCCGTACAGATCGGGGAATCTTTTGCGGATCTCGTCGAATTTCAAATTCTCCCAGATGCCGTAGTTGCGCTCCTTGAGATCGTCAATCTTTATGACATCAAGCTTGTGCGGCCTGGCGATCAGCTTTGCCGTTTCATACGACCTTGAAAGGGTGGACGAATATATAGAGCAGAAATCCTCTTTTGCCAGGAAATTCGAAAGCTCTTCGGATTCCTCAATGCCCAGCTCGCTCAGGTGCGATTCTCCCTGTCCCTGGTAGCGCTGTTCTATGTTTGCCTGGGTCTCTCCGTGGCGTAGAAGGAATATTTTGGTCGGCATATATCAGAGATCTTTTTTGATCCTTTTCTCCAGAGCTTTGTGTTCCTGCAGCAGTTCTTTCGGAAGGTTCTTGCCGAATATCTCGAAGAATTTCTTCTGGTCCTCGAGTTCCGCCTGCCATTCCTGCTTGTTTATCTCGAAGAGCTTCTTTAACACGGCGGCGGGAATTTTGATCCCCGTCATGTCCAGATCTTTTATGTTCGGAATATATCCGATAGGGGTCTGGACCGCGTCAACTTTTGACCTGCACCGGCCGATTATCCATTCAAGCACCCTCAGGTTCTCGCTGAATCCCGGCCAGAGGAAATTGCCTTTCTCGTCGGTCTTGAACCAGTTGACGTGGAATATCTTCGGCGGCCTGTTCATGAGCTTCCCCATTTTCAGCCAGTGTCGGAAATAATCCGCCATGTTGTATCCGCAGAAGGGGAGCATGGCCATGGGGTCCCGCCTCAATTCGCCCTGCTTGCCGTACTGCGCCGCGGTCCTCTCCGATGCCATTGTGGCGCCGACATATACGCCGTGCTGCCAGGTAGTGGCTTCGTAAACAAGAGGAGCTGTTGTTGCTCTTCTTCCGCCGAATATGATGGCGCTTATCGGCACGCCGTGGTGATGTTCAATCCTGTTGGTTATCGACGGGCACTGGCTGGCGGGAGCGGTAAATCTACTATTCGGGTGCGCTGCTCTTATAGGATTGCCGCCATCATCGACCATCCCCGGTTTCCATGGTTTTCCCGTCCAGTCCGTTCCTTCGGAGGGGACAGGGCCGTCCGCGCCTTCCCACCAGACCGTTTTGTCTTTTTTTAACAAAACATTCGTGAAAATGGTGTTCTTTTTTATTGTTGCAACGGCATTCGAATTTGTCTTGCTGTTGGTCCCGGGGGCCACGCCGAAAAATCCGGATTCCGGATTTATGGCCCAGAGAGAGCCGTCTGTATCAACTCTCATCCAGGCTATGTCGTCTCCCACCGTCCATATTCTGTATCCCTTTACCATTAAGCCTTTCGGGGGAACAAGCATTGCCAGATTTGTTTTTCCGCAGGCGGAAGGGAAAGCCGCTGCAATGTATCCGATATATCCGCTCGGGTCCTCTATGCCCATTATGAGCATATGTTCGGCCATCCAGTTCTCTTCTTTTGCCATGAAACTGGCGATCCTCAAAGCCAGGCATTTTTTTCCCAGCAGGACGTTCCCGCCGTACCCGGATCCCACGCTCCATATCGTGTTGTCCTCCGGGAAATGAAGGATGAGCCGCTTGTTGACGTCAAGGTCCGCCTTGCTGTGGAGCCCCTTCGTGAATTCTCCGTCGGTCCCCAGCTTATCAAGGACGGCTTTTCCGGCGCGGGTCATTATCAGCAT
>CAYHAH010000084.1:0-5899 GCA_964354575.1 uncultured bacterium | reverse complement strand
TCGGGGACAAAATAGAATCCATAAGGTCCTTTGACGCGTCAAGCCAGAGGTCCAGGGCGGCGGTAGAAGGGATCAAAATATTTCCCATTCACGAGCTTGTCCTTGAGGACGGCGGAGAATACAAGGACGGTATCGAGATCGAGCTGCCCCATATATACCCCGAATTCAGCAGCATATTCGAATACCTCGGCGGCAACACCCTGATGATCCTGGATAACAGGCAAACATTGAAGCTCTCCCAGGAAAAATTGATCAAGGAGATCGAGGAGTTAAGAGGACATGCAACCGGAAAATATTATCTTGACAGTGAAGAGACCGAGAACCTGATCTCCGCCCATTCCGTGATAGAGCGAAGCGACGGCGCGGGCGAAATATCCTTCGAATTCGCGCCGCCTAAAGATTATTTCGGGAAACTTGACCGGCTCATTGAGCGCTTGGCAAAAGAAAAGACGGAAACCTCGGTCTTCATAGTAAGCAGGCAGGTTGACAGGCTTTATGAGCTCTTCGTTGAAAACGGGCTTCCCGCCCAAAGGATCGAGGAAGTCCCTTCTGATCTCAAGAAAGGGATCTACATATTGCACGGCGAGCTTTCTAGCGGCTTCTGCGGCGGCGGGATCGAGGTCCTGACGGACAGGGAGATATTCGGCGAGACGCCGTCAAAGATCAAATTCACCCCAAAACCGTCGGAAGGCGTCTCCGAAAAGCTTCTCGCCGAGCTTTCGCCGGGCGATTATGTGACCCACTCAAATTACGGAATAGGCATATACAGGGGGCTCAAGAAGCTCGAGATCGGCGGGGCGCTGCAGGAATACATCCAGATCGACTACGCCCAGGAAGACAGGCTCTATGTCCCGCTCCACCAAATGGGGCTTGTTGAGAAATATTCAGGCGGCGGGGATTACAGGCCCAAAATCGGACGCCTGGGAGGGGCCGAGTGGGCAAGGCAAAAGTCCCGCGCCAAGAAATCAATAAAGGACCTGACCGGAGAGCTGCTTGATCTTTATGTTTCAAGGCACAGCCTGGAAGGGTTCAGGTATCAGCCGGATTCATTATGGGAAGTGGACTTTGAAAAATCCTTCCCCTACGAAGAGACGCCGGATCAGGCAAAGGCCATCCTGGACATAAAGAAGGACATGGAAAGCGGAAAACTCATTGACAGGCTGGTATGCGGGGATGTGGGATACGGCAAAACCGAGGTGGCGCTGCGGGCGGCTTTCAAGGCCGCGCTGTCCGGCCAGCAGGTGGCGGTATTGACCCCCACGACCGTCCTCGCCGACCAGCATTTCCACGTTTTTTCCCAGAGGTTCAAGCCCTACCCTATCACCGTGGAGGCGCTGTCCAGGTTCAAGAGCAGGGAGGAGCAAAAACAGGTGATCAAATCGCTCGAGGCGGGAGCGATCGACATAGTGATCGGCACCCACAGGCTCCTACAGAAAGACGTCAAATTCAAGAACATAGGCCTTTTGATAATAGACGAGGAACAGAAGTTCGGGGTTTCGCACAAGGAAAAGCTCAAGCAGATCTCAAAGAGCGTGAACGTGATAACGCTGTCTGCAACGCCCATCCCGAGGACGCTTTACATGGCGCTCTCCGGCGTAAGGGAGATGAGCATAATTGCCACTGCGCCGCTTGACAGGTCTCCCGTAAGAACGTACCTGAGGGAGTTCGACGAGAACGTCATAAAGGAAGCGATAAGAAGGGAGCTTGAGAGAGGAGGCCAGGTGTTCTTTGTCCACAATTTCGTTAAAAGCATAGACAAAATAGCCGGATTGATCAAACGGGTCGTCCCAGAAGCCAGGGTCGCCGTGGCGCACGGACAGATGAAAGGGTCCCTGCTTGAGGAGATCATGATGAAGTTCGTGAACAAGGAATTCGACGTGCTTCTCTCAACGAGCATAATCGAATCGGGGCTTGATATCCCGTCGGTGAACACCGTGATAATAGACAACGCTTCGGAATTCGGCCTCTCCCAGCTTTACCAGATAAGAGGCAGGGTCGGGAGATCTTCGACGAGAGCTTTCGCGTACCTTTTGTATCACAGGGAGAAAGTCCTGACCTATAAGGCCATTGAAAGGCTGAAGGCGATACAGGAATTCAGCGCCCTTGGAAGCGGCTACAAGCTCGCAATGGCGGACCTTGAGATCAGAGGCGCAGGGAACGTTCTTGGGGGGGAGCAGCACGGCCACATGCTCAACATCGGCTTTGACATGTACTGCGACCTTCTGGAGGAATCGGTCAGGGAGCTGAAGCACATTGAAACACCGCCCGCAAAGAGGGTGTTCATAGACCTTAAGATAGACGCTTTCATCCCGAAAGATTACGCGGCGGACGACAAGCAGCGGATAGCCCTGTACAGGAGGATGAATTTCCTGAACGATCCCGGAGAACTTGAGGACCTGAGGAAAGAGATGGTCGACAGGTTCGGCAATATCCCGCAGGAGCTGGAAGCTTTGTTCAAAATAATCGAGCTTAAGATAGAGGCGGGAAGCAAGGCCGTGACAAGCATCACGGGCGGCTCGGAAAGCGTGGAAATAAAGTTCGAACGGGAAAAATCGGCCGTCATCAAGACCAAGGACATGCCAAAGGAAAAATGGTTCGATCTCGTCCGGAACAGGATAAAACAACTTCCGTCTTTACATGCATCATAGCATGTGATAGATTACGGCCGAATAAGCGATGAAAAAGCTGGCATTTATCATTATGGTCCTGTTTATCGCCGCGCTTCCGGCGGTCACCGCGACTAAAGCGATCCCCAAAAAAACGGTCTCAAAACCAAAGCCTGCCGCGGTCAAGCCGGCGGCGAGACAGCCTCTCGAATGGGCCGCAAAAGTGAACGGCGACATCATATCCATGTCTCTCTTCAATAAAAGAGTGGACGCGGCCGTCAAAGAAATATCGAAATATACCAGCCTCGAAGCGGCGGGAGCAAAAGTGCTGATCAAGGACACAAAAAAGTCGATCCTCGAGCAGATGATCGAAGCCGTAATCCTTTACCAGTGGGCGGAAAGAGAAGGCATTGAAATAAAGGACAAAACGGTAAAAGCAAGGATATCGCAGCTCAAGAAATCCTTCCCCACAGCATACGAATTCCACAAATCGCTTGCCGAGCAGGGGCTGACCCCGGATGATCTTGAAAGGGACATCAGAAGGCAGATGATCGCGGAAAAACTGATGACCATGAGAGCGAATGCCCTTGCGGTGACGGACGAGGAGACAAAGGCCTACTTCGACAGGTCGCTGGAGCTTTCCGCGCAGAAAGAAAAGGTACCCCCAAAGGAGAAAAAATTCAGTGAGGAAAAGGACGACATCAGGAAGTTCCTTCTCAAGGAAAAAAGCCGCACCCAGTATTTGAAGGATCTTGATGAGGAAAAAGCGAACGCCAAGATAATCCTGAACGAGAAACTGGGGGAACTGTTCCCCCCCGTCACTTCACAAGAAGCAGCACCGCGTCCTTAAGCATGTTCTTTGAATCGTGTTTTTCCGAGTCAACCAGGAATTCAGCCAGCGCCTGTTTTATTTCGCCGAAAGTGAAGTTTTCCTTCTCCCCTGATTCGATATAGGTCCCGCCCGATTTCTTCTGTCTTTTCGCAAGCTCCTTGCCGAGCTGGTCGGTGACCTTGTTCTTTACGGAATCGACGAGCCTCTGGTTGACTATCTCCAGGACGACCTCGCCTTCATCGTATATCTTTATCCCTTCGTGGGTTATGTGGATCTCCTCGTTCACGATCTTGTCGGAAGTGATCTGAGAGAGGTAAACGCCGATTATCTTCTTTGCGATCTCCGGGTTGATCCGGTTGCCGACTATGAATTTCGGCTCGACGTTCACGCAGGTATGCTTTGCGTTGACCGTTACGGGCTTGCCGTGATCGAGCCAGAACGCCTTTAAAGCTTTTTCCACCTGATATTTATTTTCTTCGTTTATCATTTTCCTGCTTCCCTTAAACTACCTTTTTATAACCCAAATTCTCCATCAGCACTTTCACGAGCCATTTCTCGCTGTACACGAGTTTGACGCCGTTTTCTTTCTCGTCAACGGTCAAAGCATTGCCTTTTTCGCTTACTCTATTATTTGGGTTAGTGATATCCTGAGCGCTTACCTGCCCCTGCCCGACCGCGATATTTGTATTTTTCGTAAGCTTAGGTTCAGAAAGATCAACTGTAATAGGTTGGATGTATTTTGTTTCGCCTTTTGAAATTTTTTTGTTGTTATCTCCCACAGCCGGGATAATGGTTTCAAGGTATTTTGTGTTTTTGCACAGACTTTTTATCGCTGGTATCACGGATGCTTTATTGTTTTTCACGACATAAGATATAAATTCATTTGGGGTTAATTCGACACTCTCATCTAGCTTGAATTTCAACATGCTCGGATCTGTTATGCCACCTGCAGCCTTTGAAAAGGCATTAAGTGCATCCCTCAACCCTTTTAAAAGCGCATCGGAAGACATCTGGCTTTGAAGCGCCTTGATATCGACAGGTTGATAACTGATATTTATTTTATTGGCTTGCGAATCGATTGGAGGCAGCATTTTATAACCCCCTGTACACTTATATTATCGGGATTTAACGCCAAAAACTTGCATACTAATAATAAGTGCAAGAGGGCTTAAAAAGGCTTAAGAAGGGGAAAAAGTGTTAAATTGAAGGCGGGTTGGTATTACCCATGAGGCATATATCGATATACGGCTACATTTTCGTCAAAAACTATAATGTTTCGAGGTACTTATTGATCTCCCAGGGAGTTATCTGCATCCTGTAATCATCGAACTCCGCGGTCTTCGCGGCGACAAAATGCTCAAAAGCGTGCTTCCCGAGCGCCTGTTTCACAACTTCGTCCTTTTTCAGCTCTTCCACGGCCCTGGCTATCGAGAAAGGCAGCATATCTATCTTGTATTCGGCCAGTTTTGCCTGGTCGAACTCGTAAACATCCTCTTCCACGGGCTTGGACGGCTTCATTCCTTTCTTTATGCCGTCAAGGCCGGCATGAAGCATCGCCGCGAACGCAAGGTAAGGATTGCACGAAGGATCGGGGCACCTGAGCTCAAGCCTTGTTGACTGCTCCCTTCCCGGAGAATACCTCGGAATTCTGATAAGCGCGGACCTGTTGATCTGCGCCCAGCAGATATAGACCGGCGCTTCGTATCCGGAAACAAGCCTTTTGTAGGAGTTCACCGTGGGCGCGACGATGGCGGTAAGGGCTTTTGCGTGAAAAAGCTGACCGGCCAAGAAACCATATGCTGTCTCGGAGAGTTTGTATTTATCCTTGGCGTCAAAGAACGCGTTCTTTTCATTCTTGAACAAAGACTGGTGCACGTGCATTCCGCTGCCTGCCTGTTTATATAAGGGCTTGGGCATGAACGAAGCGTACAGGCCGTGGTCCGCGGCAACGGATTTTATCACATACTTGAGAGTTATCGTGTTATCGGCGGAAGAGAGCGCGTCGGAATACCTGACGTCAATTTCGTGCTGGCCCGGGCCGCATTCGTGGTGCGACATCTCCGAGACCATTCCCATCTTCTCCAGGGCGAAGATGATGTCTTCGCGGACGTCGCTGGCAAGGTCTTTCGCGGGATAATCGAAGTAGCCGCCTACGTCGTGAGGCGTGGTGGTGATTCGGCCGTCGTCCTTTTTCAGGAGATAGAACTCAACCTCGGGACCCGTGTAGAAAGAGAACCCCATGTTGCCGGCTTCGGCTAACGCCCTTTTCAAAATGGATCTCGGGTCGCCTTCGAAAGGCTGGCCTTCGGGCGTATGGACATCGCATATCAGGCGCGCGGATTCCTTCCCCTCCGTCTTCCACGGTATGACCTGGTAGGTATTCGGGTCCGGGACAAGGATCATGTCCGACTCGCATATCCTGACAAATCCCTGTATGGAGGAGCCGTCGAACCATATGCCC
>CAYHAH010000083.1:0-2711 GCA_964354575.1 uncultured bacterium | reverse complement strand
CTTTTTGTATGCCCTTCAGCCTGAAAAAACCGCGGACGCCGGCGGTCGAATTTTCATATGTGCCGCTGAGAACATACTTGAAGGGAAATGATATGTTGTTGGCCAGGTGTTTGACGGCGCGCAGGGGCTTTGACCGCTTGACCGAGGGAATGTTCAAAATGACGATGACTATGATCAGAACTACAATCCAGAGATATACGCCTTTTCTTCTTCCGCTTTCGTAATACATAATCCCCTGATCTTTGCCGTTATCCTAAAAGCCTTTTTTGGAGGTTATCAATACTTTTTTAAGGGTCTCGAGTTCGTCGAGCACTTTCCCGCAGCCGTAAACAACGCATGACATCGGGTCATCGACAACATAAACGGACATGTCTGTTTCCTGGCTCAGGTGCTTATCAAGCCCCCGGAGCAGAGATCCTCCTCCCGCCATGACAACTCCCCTGTCGATGATGTCCGCCGCGAGTTCCGGCGGGGTTTTCTCAAGCGTCATCCTGACCGCGTCAACGATGGTCGCGACGGGCTCCGACAGGGCGTCCCTGACCTCCGATGAGGTGAGGGTGAGCGTCTTCGGAAGTCCGGTCACCAGGTCCCTTCCTCTGACTTCCACGGTGCGCTCTTCGCCGAGCGGATAAGCGGAGCCGATGTCTATCTTTATCTGCTCCGCGGTGCGCTCCCCTATCAGCAAATTGTAATTCTTCCTGCAGTGAGCGACTATCGCCTCGTCCATTTCGTCTCCGGCCACCCTTATCGACTTGGAGACGACTATGCCGCCGAGCGCCAGTATCGCCACCTCTGTCGTTCCGCCGCCGATGTCCACTATCATGGATCCCGCGGGCTCCGAGACCGGAAGATTCGCGCCTATGGCCGCGGCCATCGGCTCTTCGATCAAGTATGCTTCTCTTGCTCCGGCATGCATGGCCGCGTCAAGGACCGCGCGCCTTTCAACTCCGGTTATGCCGGACGGTATGCCGATGACGATGCGCGGCCTGACGAAGGCGGTCCTGTTATGGCTCTTGCTGATGAAATGGCGGAGCATCATCTCCGTCACTTCAAAATCCGCTATTACGCCGTCCCTCATCGGCCTGACAGCGATTATGTTCCCCGGCGTCCTGCCGAGCATTCCCTTTGCCTCGTTCCCGATGGCGATGACTTTTCCTTTTTCCTTCTCTATTGCGACGACGGAGGGCTCGCACAGTATTATTCCCTCGCCTTTCGCGTACACAAGGGTCGTGGCCGTCCCCAGGTCGATGCCCAGGTCCCTTGAGAAATATCCGAAAACAAAATCATAGAAACACATAAATAACCCTCCTAATTAATAATTATACAATTAGACAATGAACAATTAAGGACGTAAATATAATAAATGATACATTAATTGGTCATTGGGTCATTGGTCATTGGGTCATTCAACTATTACCGTGGGGGTGAATCCTTTTCTTTTCAAGTCAACCACCAGCGGGCTTGCTTTTTCTCTGCTGTCAAATGCGCCGACCTGGACCCTGTACAGGCCGGAAGCCATTTTTTTCACATAAGACTGGTAACCATTCGCTTTTAACGATTTTATAAGCACGTTCGCCTCGGAACCCGTTCTATCTTCCCCCACAATCACCTTGTAAGCGCTGCCGCCCGTTGTTTTCGCGGCAGGCGTTTTGACGGCGGGTTTGACAACGGGTTTGGCCGCGGTTGTTTTGCTGTATTCCTTGGAAGCAAGTTTCTTTGCAGCCATAACTTTTGAGGCCGAAACGGGTTTAGGCAGTCCTGCTTTGACCTCGGTTGCCTTGATCTCTTTTTCGCTGAAGACAGACTCTTCCCTGACGGGAGCGGCTTTCTCCATTTCCATCCTGGAAACGGCTTTTGGGGCGAGTGAGGGCATTTCATATGCCGGAAGGTTCTTGATGGGCGGGACAAGGACTTTTTTCCCTATGAGGAAGGATACCCAGAAGCTTCCGACGACTATGCCCACAAGGAGAAGCCCGATGAAAATATTCTTCAAGAAATCTCCTCCTTCGGATCTTCTAATGTCCCCGGCCACTCCCCGTCTAGAATAATCGGTATCGGTGTCGGAGCCTCCTGCAAGGTCGTCAATTATCCGCTTCTGCGTAAAGTCCGTGTCTTTAAGTAAATTCCTTAGATCTCTTCTTTCGCCCATTTGAAACAGTAATTATACTAAAAAAACGGGTTATAAGTCAAATTGTTTTTGGATCAGGGCATTGAAAGGTGATGCAACAAATGGGGCTGGACAGTAATCTATTTTCTTTCTTAACACAAAAGCATTTTCCACTTTCTTTTACCAGAAAAGAAAGTGGAGCAAAGAAAGCTGGACATAAGGGGATAATCCCCTTATGTATCCCCTTCAGCTCGCAAAACTCAGCCGCTCAGCACTTCGTGCTTCACGGCTTCAAACATTGCTCGCAAAGGAAAGGAACAATACATATTGAATATGTAGCTGATATCACGGTTTGAGGATACTTGGAGTATCGACAAGCCCAAAAAAGCGTTTCAGGGCAGCAAATGACTCAGGAAAGAAGGAAGCGCATCTGAAACGCTTGATCTTTTCTTGTTACTTCTTTTGTATCAAGACAAAAGAAGTAAGAGAGAAAAAAGAGGGTAGCTCCAGCTTCCAAATAACTTTGGTTGACATAAGGTTGATTATTGGGTCGATTATTAATCTTCCCTTGCTTACCCTAATTGCCTTTACTGCCTTGCCCACT
>CAYHAH010000082.1:0-11408 GCA_964354575.1 uncultured bacterium | reverse complement strand
GGTTTGGGCGGGACAAGTATCAGGCAACGGCTGGGGGGAGAATCCGGAATTCAATCTTTCTACAGGGGTATATCACGGTGCTGCCGTTTCGGGATATCTGTCCGTTTATTGTGGCGATGCTACTAATAAGCAGCTAAATGCCGGCACAATTACAGGCGAACCTTTATATATGTACCAACCCTTTAATGAAATAGCCAATTATCATCATTTCGTGTTGTCCACTACCGGTACTCTGGGGTCTTGGTATTTAGATGGTGTGTTGATAAGTTCGGATGCTTCCGCTGTGATCAATAAAGTGACGAACTGGACCGCAGGAACTTTTTTTGGCAGGTCGGGCGCAGGTCCCAGGTGTTTCATTGGCATTATTGACGAGATACGCATCTCGTTCTCAACGAGAACTCCTCAGTGGATAAGGACCGAGTATAAAAGCCAGGGCTCACCGTCCAGTTTTTGCACCTTTTCGGCGGAAGAATACAGGCCGTCCGCAACACTGATAAGTAAGTATCTCGATGACCCGAAGAAAAAATATGCTTATTTGCGCCGGCGCCCGCTTTTAAAGCCGCCTTTTCTCTGATATAATACGGCCAGGTTCAGGAGGTGTTCTCATGGTAAACTGGGATGAAATGAAGGGAAAGCTTGCGGATATCGGCGAGGCGGCAAAGAAGACTTTTTCCGCGGCGGCGGACAAGACGCAGAAGGGCGCGCGCGCGGCGTCGCTTAGGGTCAAGATAGTCATGGAAGAGAACAAGATAAACAAGGCGATGGGAGAACTCGGAAAGAAGGTCTATGAGCTTATCGAAAAATCGGAAACCAACATCGCGGACAACTCCCAGGTCAAGGATATCGCCAGGATAATAAAAGCCTCGAAGCAATCCATAGAAAGCATAAAAGAGGAGATCAAGAAGGTCTAGTAAATCAGGGATTGGGGTTAGGGTTGGCGGTTAGTTTGGGAGTTGGGTTGAAGGTTTGGGTTTGGAAGCGGGTTCGAATGTGGATGTTGGGTATGGAAGTTGGGATTGCCTCTTTTAAATGTGGTCCATACCTGTGCCAATCTATATATCTGTTTCGCTGATCTGTCATAAAGATTAATTAATTCTTCGCATTCAATATTATAAATATCCCTGCACTGCTTAAGGCTGACAGCTGTTTCGTTGCATTCTGCTAATGCATCGTCAAGATATTTCTGAAATCCTGCTTTTTGGTGCCTTTTTGAATAACCCTCGGCAATTAATCGTGGGACAGCTTTTGAGGAACGCCTCAATTGATCTATAAGGTCGTATTTCTCATGATCCGGCAACTTACAGATAACGGCTTTGTGTATTTTAATTGCCGAGGCATATGTGTTCCTGTATACCTCTAAGTCTTCATAGCTTGTAATGTGTTTGTTAGTGTTACTTTGCATTTAACCAACCTCCATGCCCTATTTCCAAACCGAGCCCGCTTCTATGCCTATACCCTTACCCAATCTCCCAGAATACAGCAATTTTCATGCCGATTATGTGAGCACAAACTTCTGTTAATTATGTAGTGTTAATCGACTAATGCTGTCAATTTCGAC
Organism: uncultured bacterium; assembly: GCA_964354575.1. Lineage (GTDB taxonomy): Bacteria > Margulisbacteria > WOR-1 > CAVSGV01 > CAVSGV01 > CAYHAH01. The sequence goes on along the minus strand of CAYHAH010000082.1, from coordinate 9,850 downwards.
AACAAATGATAAAAAAGATCAGGGAGTGGATGGAGGGTTTTGGTTAAGATGCGTGTTTGGTTTGGTCTTAGGTCTTGGTCATTGGTCCAAACCCTAAACCCAATTACCATACCGAGCCCGCTTCAATACCTACACCCTTACCCAACCTCCAAGAATACAGCAATTTACATGCAGATGCGGCCCCTATTTTAAATCCAGGTAAATTACTTCAGGCGTGGCATTGGCAAGGAACGGCTTCCATGGGTCAACATTAGTCCAGCCTTCGAACTCGTATTTCCCGAGGAATACCAGGTCATAGTAAACCTTGAATCTGTACCATTTCTTGTCCTTCGATACTCCCGTCAGGGATACTTCAATGGGGAACACGAATGCCGCATCCGACTCGGAAGTGGGATATTTAAGAAGCTCTTTCACCCTTATTTTATACGGGTAGTACTCGAATTTTGAGGCGGCATAGCAGATCGGCACTAAGGTCGCCAGGAGAAACAGCGCGATCAAGATCTTTTTCATCGGAACGATTATAGCATAATTTGTAATTTTCAGAGCTTCTAGTATACTTACTTTCAAATGCCGACGATCGCCGAAAACATTCGATCAGTGAGAGCCAGGATAGAGCAAGCAGCAAAACGATCCGGAAGAAACCCCGCAGACATCAAGCTCGTCGCGGCCACGAAAGATGTTCCCGCCGGCCTTATTGAAGAAGCGGTGAAGGCGGGCATAACCGACATCGGCGAGAACAGGGTCCAGGAAGCAAAACAGAAATTCGACGCGCTAAAAAACATTCCCGTCACCTGGCACATGATAGGACACCTGCAGACCAATAAGGTGAGACAGGCAGTCGAGATCTTTTCCGTCATCCAGTCCGTTGACAGCGAAAAGCTGGCGGATGAAATTTCAAGCAGGGCCCAAAAGAAGATCGATGTCTTGATCGAAGTCAACACATCCGGGGAGGCGGCGAAGTTCGGCACATCGCCCGACAAAGCCGTCCAGCTCGCAAAATATATTTCAGGCCTTAAGGATCTCAGGTTGACCGGTTTGATGACAGTGGGGCCCCTCACAGCCGATGAATCGGCTACCAGAAAAAGCTTCCGGATGCTTGCGGGTCTTTTCGATCAAATAAAAGGGTTGAATTTGCCGGCTGTTGAGTTAAAATATCTGTCAATGGGAATGTCCCAGGACTTCGAGACAGCTATCGAAGAAGGTTCAAATCTGGTCAGGGTCGGCACGGCAATTTTCGGGATAGAGCACCATAGGCAATGACCAATTAACAATGATCCAATGACCAATTAATGTATCATTTATATTATATCCTTCCATAATTGTTCATTGTTAATTGTGAAATTGTTTAATTGTCTATAAAGGAGATGATTTGAATGGTCGAGAGTTTGTTCAGACGGGCAAAAGCATTCATAGGTCTTGATGAAGATGAAGGCGCGTCGGAAGAGGTTTTAAGAGAGGAAATAAATGTGGAGGCCGCGCTCCGCCCGAAGAGAGGGAAAAGTTCCGGCTCCTCCGCATGCGAAATAGCCATACACGAGCCGAAGGTCTACGAGGATTCCCTGACCATTTCAACCCAGCTGAGAGGCGGCAGCCCGGTTATAATCAACCTGAGGCACCTGGATCCCACCGAAGGCACCCGCCTCATAGATTTCGTGTGCGGCACCGCGTACGCCATTGACGGCCACATGATAAAGATCGGCGAGTCGATATTCCTGTTCACCCCGAGCAACATAATCATTTCCGACGTGGAGGAGAGAAGCATAGAGGAGAGCATAATCGCCGAAGAAAAGCCGCTTTTCGGCAGAAGATAGGAACTTTAATGAAGCTGGGATTTATCGGGGCAGGCCGCATGGCCGAAGCTATTCTGCGCGGGCTGATTTCTTCAAAAGCCTTTTTAAAGAAAAACATGATCATATCCGATAAGGACGCCGCGCGATCAAAGCAGATATCCAGGAAATATAACATTAAGGCCGCCGAGAGCAATGCCGAGGCAGCCGGCGCATCCGACGTTGTCATTCTGGCGGTGAAGCCGCAGTCGATGCACACCGCGCTTTCGGAGATCGCGGGCAAGGTGGGACCCGGCCGGCTTGTAATATCCATAGCCGCCGGCATAACCCTTAAGAGCCTCGAGAAATACCTGCCGAAAGTTCCCATAGTAAGGGTGATGCCGAACAATCCCTGCCTCATAGGCGAAGGGATATCCGCGCTGTGCGGCGGCAGATTCGCGCAGGAAAAGGACATGAAGACGGCGGAGAAGATATTTTCCTCGGTGGGGGACACGATCAGAGTGGAAGAAAAATACATGAACGCGGTAACGGCGCTTTCCGGAAGCGGGCCTGCGTTCGTCTATGAAGCCATTGACGCGCTTGCGGACGGAGGAATGGAAGCGGGGCTTCCAAAGGACCTTTCCGTGCGGCTCGCGCTTAAGACCGCGCTGGGCTCGATCAAGACCGTGATCAAAACAAAGAGATCGCCCGAGGAACTGAAGAACATGGTGGCGTCCCCGGGCGGGACGACCGTGGCGGGACTGAGGGCCCTTGACGAAGGCAATTTCAAGGGCGCGCTTAAGAAAGCCGTCGTAAAAGCATCCGCAAGGGCCAGGGAAATAAGCGAGGAGTTCGAAAGATCTTTATGAGGACAATCCTGAGTTCATTAATAAATCTCGGGTTCAACCTGGCTTACGTCTTGATCGTTATCAGGGCTTTCCTGACTTATCTTCCGCACAACCGCTATCACCCGATAATCAAGCCGGCTTACGACATCACGGAGCCGTTGCTATCGATCATCAGGAAGGGGCTGCCTCCCGCAAAAATAGGCGTGGATGCGTCACCTTTTATTGCTATCGTTCTTCTTTACTTGCTTCAGCAAGTTTTGCTCAGGATATTGTCCTTGATCTAGCTTCGCCTAAGAGGAGACAGTTAATAATGGCCGGCATTCAAATAAAGATACCCGTGCACGTGGTGAAAAAATACCTGGAAGCCAAGGAAGGCGTCCCGGTGAAAATACTCGAATACAAAAAGCTCGGTTCGGGATGGCACGGAACGGGGTATAAAGTCAGGTTCAAAGTTCAAGACTCAAGACTCAAGATTAAGGAAAAAGAGATCGTATTGAGGACGCTGATGCCGGCGAATTTTTCGCATGACTGGCTGTCCGACAGGGCGAAAGTATTCGTGCTCCAGCATGAACTGGCAAATGAGATCCCGAATCACGTAAGCTCTTTCGATGTTTCCGGCTACACAAAGAACAATGAGCTTGTGTCTCTCGGGGACGTGAAGGAATTCTTTCAGGCGGTGGAGGTCGCCCGCGGGACATCTTATTCCCAGGATTTCCAGAGGATCATGGAAAGCGGCAGGTTGACAGATGCCGATCTGAGAAAAGCGATAGTGTTATCCGATTATCTGGTAAATCTGCACAGAAAAAAATTCAAGGGTTCTGATGAGGAGCTTCGCTCTATCAGGAGGCGGCACAGCAGGGACGCTCTCGGCCACGGAGAAATGATGATGGGCGTCATCGACACATACCCGGATAAATTTGGCTTTATCACAAAAGAAAAACTCACGGACCTGATATGCAAGGCGGCAAGGTTCAGGGAGAAGATCAAGGACATCCCTTTTACGCCGTGCAGGATGCACGGGGATTTCCATCCCGGCAACGTTCTTTTTGACGGGAAAAAATTGAGCGTGCTTGACGCTTCAAGGGAGGTCTGGGGCGATCCCGCGGATGACGTCACGACCATGGCCATAAATTACATCTGGTTCGCCGTGATGCAGTCCTGCCTTGCCGGCAGGCAGGCCGGAAGATTCGACGGGCCTTTTGCAAAGCTCTTCAAAGCTTTCTGGGATAATTATTTCAAAAAAGGCGGGAGCCGGCACATATTGAAGACGGCCGGCATCTTCTTCGCGTTCAGGGGGGTCGTGGTGGCGCACCCGGTCTTCTACTCCCTGCAGAGCGACAGCGTCAGAAAGAAGATCATAAGATTCGTGGACAATGTCCTGAGCGAAAGATCGTTCGATCCCAAAAAAATCAACAAATATCTTGAGAAGTGAAGGAACCGAGACTTCAGTCTCAGGTTCCAAAGATTATGGAGGATTCAATGCCATTTGCAGTATGGCTTACCGGTCTTCCCGGAAGCGGCAAGAGCACAATCGCCGGCGAACTGATAAAAATTCTGAATAATACGGATTATCTCAGGCTCGATGAGATCAGGAAAAAATACGTAAAAGAGCCGAAGTTCACCGACGAAGAGCGCGAGCTGGTCTATTCAAAATTCATAGACGAAGGCGCATCAAAGATCGATCAGGGCAGGAATGTCGTCTATGACGCCACCGCGCACAAATTAAAATGGCGCAGCGAGGCCAGGAACAGGATCAGGGATTTCATCGAGGTTTACGTGAAATGCCCCCTTGGGTCCTGCGTAGAGCGGGAAAGCGCCAGGACGGGCGGGCTTGTCATGGCGAACCTCTATAAAAGATCACTGGAGAGACAGAGGACGGGAAAACAGATCGAGGGAATGGGGAAAGTTGTCGGCGTCGATGTGCCGTTCGAGGAGAACAAAAGCGCCGAGATCGAGATAGATTCGGAAAAGTTAAAGCCGAAGGAGGCGGCCGGGATCATTTTCGAAGAAATAAAAAAGAGAGGGTGGGCTTAAAAAATGGTTAATTTCGAAGAATTCAGTCTGGTCGGCAAAGATCTTTATGCGCTCGGCCTTGTTGACTCGTGCAGCGGAAGCCTGAGTATCAGAAGCGAGGGGAAAATATACATCACAAAAAGGAACGCGATGCTGGGGCACCTGAAGGAAGAGGATATCGTGGAAGTTCCGCTTGAGGGTGACGGCGGCAAAGACGAGCTTGCGGCAAGTGAGCTCCATGTTTACAGGGCGATATACAGGGAAACTAATTTTAATGCGGTCGTTCACGCGTATCCGCCTTACGGGACAGCGCTTTCGATCGGGACGGAGAACAAGATAATCCCCCCTGACGCGAAAGGCCAGGCGGTGCTCAGGTCAATTCCCGTCGTCAGGGCAAAGGCCATTACCCCGGGCAAGGAAAAAATGACATCGGAGGAGATCATCAGGTTCCTCCCTCCGGTTTTTAAGTCGGGGTACGTGGTTTCGCTCGTAAAGGAATACGGGAGTTTCGCCGTCGGCGAAAGCCTTTTGGAAGCGCTCCGGTATACGACATGCCTCGAGGGCTCGTGTAAAATAGCGGTGATAAGCAAATCTCTGACCAGTTCTGCGGAGAAGCAAAGACGTCCGGAGCAGCCCGCAAGAAGGACGGCGATCCCGCCGGGCATAGGAGTAATGGACAGGTCCAGAGCCAGAGGATATAAGCGCGGCTTCGGGAGATAGGGAAAAGCTTGATAGATCCATCAAATTTAATCGCGAAAATAAGGGCATATAACCCTCAAGTCGATGTTTCGCTGATAGAGAAAGCCTTTGAATATGCGAAACAGCTTCACGAAGGTCAAGTCCGGCTTTCCGGCGAGCCGTTCATCATACACCCTCTTGCGGTGGCTGAGTTACTGGCGGACATTGAACAGGACCAGGTGACGATCGCCGCGGGGCTCCTCCACGACGTGATCGAGGACGGAAAAGTGGATCAAAAAACCGTCGCCGGGAAATTCGGCGAGGAGATAGCGTACCTGGTGGAGGGGGTTAGCAAGCTCGGCCAGATCGTTTTCGAATCAAGGGAAGTCAGGCAGGCTGAGAATTTCAGGAAGATGCTTCTCGCAATGGGCGAGGACATAAGGGTCATCGTGATAAAGCTCGCCGACAGGCTCCATAACATGCAGACGCTTCAGTACCTGCCCAAGGAAAAACAAACAGAAACTTCGATCGAGACAAGGGAAATATTCGCCCCTCTCGCGCACCGCATCGGCATCTGGCGCATCAAATGGGAGCTTGAGGACCTTGCCTTCAGGTATCTTGAGCCGGGCAAGTACGATGAGATAAAGTTAAAGGTGGCGCAGCGCAGGGCAGAGAGGGAGGCGCGCATTGAGGAGTTCATATCAAAAGTCACGGGCATCATTTCAAAGGTCGGCATAAAGGCGGACATGAACGGAAGGCCAAAGCATTTTTACAGCATATACAGGAAGATGGTCGAGCAGAACCTTGAATTCGAGGACCTGTACGACCTTCTTGCGATAAGGATCACCGTTGACTCCATAAAAGACTGTTACGCCGTTCTGGGGCTTGTCCACGCGGCGTGGCGGCCGATACCCGGAAGCTTCACCGATTACATAGCCATGCCCAAGCTGAACGGATACCAGTCGCTTCACACGACGGTCATAGGAGAAGGCGGATATCCGGTCGAAGTGCAGATAAGGACAAAGGAGATGAACAAGGTCGCCGAGTACGGCGTTGCGTCGCACTGGAGATACAAGGAAGGCGGGAAGCCCAGCCATCTCGACCAGAAAATGGAATGGCTCAGATCGATACTTGACTGGCAGAAGGACCTCTCGAACGCAAAAGATTTCATGGAGAGCCTGAAGATAGACCTTTTTACCGACGAGGTTTTTGTTTTTACCCCGAAAGGCGCTGTTCACGCGCTTCCGGTCTCGTCAACCCCCGTGGATTTCGCCTACACCGTGCACACGGAGGTAGGGCACAGGTGCGCCGGCGCGAAAGTGAACGGGAAGATAGTCCCTCTTGATTACAAGCTCGTGAACGGCGACATTGTTGAGATCATCACGGGAAAAGTGGACAACCCCAGCATGGGCTGGCTCAATTTCGTGAAGACCTCCGCCGCCCGGGCAAAGATAAAGTCCCTGTTCAAGAAGCAAAAACGGGAAGAAAATCTGGCCAGGGGCCGCGCGGCGCTTAACGAAGAGATAAAAAAATTCATGCTGGAGCCCTCCCATGTCCTTGAGGACGATATCGCTGGCCTGCTGCTCAAGGAATTCAACCTTTCCGGCATGGATGATCTGCTCATTCAGATCGGCTACGGCGAGCTTTCTCCCTACGCGGCCGCGAAGAAGGCAAAGACCCTGTGGGAGAAGAGCCGCGGCGTGGCGCCGGCGGAGGAAGAGTTCGTGCGGCCGGTACTTGCCCAGAAAAAGAAAGGCAAGAAGCATATCGGAGTTCAGGTCGCAGGCGCGAGCAACATTCTCATAAGGTTTTCCAGATGCTGCAGGCCTCTCCCGGGAGAAGATATCATCGGCTTTGTCACAAAAGGAAAAGGCGTGACCATTCACAAGAGCGACTGCTTAAACGTCCGGCGGACGGAGGAAGACGGGGGAAGGTTCGTCAGGGTCGAGTGGAATCCGGGTCCCGAGCAGGTCTTCCCGGTGGAAATAGAGGTGGAGGCGTTCGACAGGGTGGGCGTTCTTCACGATATCCTTGAAAAGGTTGCGGAGGTAAAAACGAACGTGAGCGCAGCGAACGTAAAGACGAAGCGCGGCAGCGTAGCGGTCATCAAATTGATAGTTGACGCCAGGGATGCCGCGCACCTCTCCAACGTGATAAAAATGATAAAGTCGGTTTCTGATGTTTATAATGTCGCGAGGAAGAAATTTTAATGAAAAAGACCGGCGTTTTGGTATAATGTAATGACGGTGGTGAAACTTGGAGGAAATTTCAAGAAAGATCCTTTCAGGCGCTGCGGCGAGCGGAAGGGTTCCAAATGCTTATCTTTTCGTCGGCGCTGATCCCGAGGCGTTGCTTCAGGAAGCGGCTTCTTTCGCGAAGGCGCTCGCCTGCGCTTCGTGCGACCTTCTCATCCTCTCAGGCGGCGGCAAGAGCATAAAGATTGATGAAATAAGACAGGTCTCCGAGTTTGTCAGGTTCGGCCCGGCCGTGTCCAAATGGAAAGTGATAATAATAAGCGGCGCCGACCGGATGACCGAGGAAGCATCGAACAGTTTTTTAAAGACCCTGGAAGAGCCGCTTGACAGAGTTTTGTTCATACTCACCAGCGCAAGGGAGAGCAAGATCCTAAGGACCATCGCATCCCGCTGCCAGAAGCTCATGTTCAATAATGAAAAGCCCGCGTCCGACGAGAGCGTTGAAGCCCTGACGGAAAAAATATTGAATATGGAGGAGATGAGCATACCGCAGATGATGGCCGCCTCCGAAGAATTGAGCATCGATCCCGAGCTGGAGGAAAAACTTAACTCCGTTATATATAACTACAGGGATAAGGTCGGCTCCGTTGGCGGAAATAAGATCCTGGCGACCAGGGAAATATTCAACGCTTTGAGGGCGATAGAGCGAAAAGGCAATAAGCGGCTCGCCCTGGATTCAATGTTCCTGTCACTCAAGGAGATGACAAGCGATTAAGAACTTAGCCATAAAACTGAGAAAATTCGGCCAGATCTGCCCCATTGCCGGCTACAGGGAAGAGGCGATAAAACTGGGGGCAAAGGTGATAGTTGAGACCGACCGCGGCCTTGAAGCGGGCCAGATCGTTTCATTCGAGAGAGGGTTCCCGAAGGACCTGCCCCGCGACGTGAGGCTCAGGAAGGTCATCAGGTACGCGAACGCGGAGGACCTGAAGCGGATCGAGAGCCTTGATGAAAAAGAAAAGAACGCCATGAAGATCGGGATGCAAAAAGTGCGCGAGCACGAGATGCCGATAAAGATAATCAACGTGGAATATCTTTTTGACGACAAGAAGGCGCATTTTTACTACAGGGTCACCGCGCAAAAAAAGGGCTTGAACACAAGAGATCTGACGAAAAACCTGGCGTCAACTCTCAACGCGAAGGTTGACATGCACCTTGTCAGCCCCAGGGATGAGGCAAAGATCATCGGGGGGCTCGGGCCTTGCGGCAGGCCCTTATGCTGCGTCGCATGGCTTGACAAACCGAGGCACGTTTCGGTAAAGGCGCTGAAAGAAAAGGGGATATCCATAAGCCCGACGAAAACATCCGGCATCTGCGGCAGGCTCATGTGCTGCCTTCAGTATGAAAGCGAGGAAAAGAAATGAGCTGCGTGTTCTGCAAAATTGCGAACAAGGAGATAAACAGCAGCATCGTGCATGAGACGGGGAAGGCGATCGGGTTCGATGACGCGAACCCCCAGGCCCCGGTCCATGTCGTTGTCATCCCCAAGGAGCACATTTTAAGCGTATCCGGGCTGAAGGATGTTCTGCCGGAAATATTAGAGACGATCAGCCGGGCGGCGAAAATAAAGGGCGTGCAGGATACGGGTTACAGGGTGGTGCTGAACATGGGAAAAGATTCCGGACAGGCGGTTTCCCATCTGCATTTCCATCTTTTGGGAGGAAGACCGCTGAAGTGGCCCCCGGGATAACGGTTTATCCTCCGAAGCCCGCAGGGCGAAGGGGGAAAGGAGGTTTACAATGGCAAAGGTCGAAATAAAGAAAGAAGACTCCATAGATAAGGCGCTCCGCAAGTTCAAGATGAAACTGAGGAAAGAAGGCGTTCTTGACGAGTTGAAGAAAAGAGAATATTACGAGAAGCCGAGCGAGCAGAGAAGGCATAGTCTGGAGAAAGCAAAAAGGAAAGAAAACAGGAGACGTCAGGAAGATTGGTAAAAACCCTGGACAGGTATATTTTTTTTGAGCTGGTGCCGCCGTTCCTTTTGGGCATCGCCGGTTTCATATTGATCATGGTAACGGACCTCCTTTTCACTTACACCGACCTTATAATAAACAAGGGAGTCCCGCTGCTGGTGATACTGCGTCTGCTCATTTTTAAGCTGCCGGCCATCATGGTGCTGACTTTTCCCGTGTCCATGGTGTTCGCCACTTCAATGGTCCTCTCCGCCATGTCAAAGGAGAACGAGATGATAGCGCTGAGGACGAGCGGAATAAGCCTTTTAAGGATAAGCGCTCCCGTGATATTGATATCGGTTGCGGTGAGTTTCATGGCCTATTTCACGAACGAGTTC
>CAYHAH010000081.1:0-2328 GCA_964354575.1 uncultured bacterium | reverse complement strand
CGATATCAAGCGCGGCCAGCGCAAGATGGAGCGCAACTGTGCCGTTCAGTACCCCGACGCCGTATTTGGCCCCGACTTTTCTCGCGAACAGGGATTCGAATTTCGCGATATATGCGCCTTTCGATGATATCCAGTTGGTCTCCATGCACTCCCTGACATATTTTTTTTCGTTGCCCCACTGAGTCGGTTCGCACACGGGAATGCTCGTGCCCTTGTAAGTTTTCAGGGGCGGTTCAGGAAGAGGAATAAGGGTTTTCTTTTTATTGATCATCCAGTTCAACCTTGCGGTGCGCATCCTTCTTGTCTGTCCAGACGTCTTTTTCGGGAGATATTTTCTTCTCCCACAGCCATGCCCGGCCGTGATCCTCAAAATCCTCGATCGTCCTTTTAAGGCCTTCCTCAAAAGACACTGCCGCCTTCCATCCCGTCAGCTTTCGCATCTTGGATGGATCGCAGCGCAGCACCGAGACATCAAGGGGCCTCAGCCTTGCCTTGTCGATCTCAATCTTTATTTTTTTGTGGCCCATCAGGCGGCCGATCGTTTCAGCCATCTGCTTGACGCTCCAGTCTTTTCCCGTCCCCATGTTGAAGACCTGGCCGTCGGTGCCTCTGGCTTTCATCAGGGCGATCGCGCCTTTTGCCGCATCTTCGACATATGTAAGGTCGCGCCTTGCGCTGATATTGCCGAGTTTCAGCCTGTTGGACTGGCTCAGCTGGGTGATGATCTCGGGGATTATGTAAGGCTGAGTTTCTCTCGGGCCGTATACATTGAACTGCCGCAGAATAACAACGGGTATTTTCTGTTCGTGGTAGAACGTGTAGCAAAGCCTGTCGGCCGCAAGCTTGCTGACCGCATAAGTTGAAAGCGGCAGCGTGGGATGATCTTCATCCATGGGGACATACTTTGCAGAGCCGTAAACCTCCGACGTTGAATACTGCACAACTCTTTTGACGCCGGCGTGCTTGCAGGCGAAAAGGACATTTATCGCCCCGTTGGCGTTGACCTCAAAGAACCTGAGCGGGCGGTTATAGCAGTGGGGGATGTACGGTTCGGCGGCAAGGTTGAAGACAAATTCGGCTCCGCTTTTCTCAAGGATGCCCCTGAAGTTCTTGCCGGTGATATCACCCTTGATCACATTGATCTTGTCCTCGATCCCTTTGAGGTTGCGCATGTCGCCCGAGCTGAATATGTCGAAAACGGTGACTTTTGCCCCTTCTTTTATCAATTCCCTTACAAGGGTGGAGCCGATGAACCCGGCGCCGCCGGTCACCATTATTTTTTTGCCTTTCAGATCATGCTCTTTCATATTTTCCGATTACCTCCTTGTAAATGTTCTCGAGTTTGGCCACCTGGAGGGACGAATCGAGCTTTTCTACGGATTTCCTCCCCATTATACCAAATTTCCGGATTAAGTCAGGGTTTTCTATGAGGGCATCCATCTTTTGGCTCAGATCGTCGGCATCCCGTTCTTTTGCCACAAAACCGGTAATTCCGTCGAATATCAGGTCGCTACGGGTCTGCCTTGTGACAAGGGCAGGAATGCCGCAGGCGAGCGCTTCGATGACCGTTACGTTTATCCCGCCCTCTGCGTCCCCACTTCTGGCAACGACGCTAGGGGACATGAAAACATCCGCCTTATCAAGCTCAATGGAAAGGTCGGGAACATAGCCCAGCATCCTGATGCTATCGGCCATTCCGAGCTTCTTGATCTCCGCGTCTATTTCATTATATAGAGGCCCGTCGCCTATTATCGTCATTCTGATGTTCTTATGTTTCTGATAGCTTTTCGCGAACGCCCTGACGCCGTAAATAACGCCTTTTTTCTCCACGAGCCGGCCGATGTACAGGAAATTGATCGTCGAGCCCGGGTTGCGCTGCTTGAATTTGAATTTGTTCAGGTCTATCCCGACGGTGAAAGTTATCACCTTTTCAGGGGGACAGCCGAGCTCGACGGCACGCTCTCTCATGACGCTTGAGTATCCGGTGAAGAAGTCCCCGTGTTTGAACAATCTTTTTAGCTGCAGCCGGTAAAGCGGATTTTTTGTAAGCTGATAAATATCGAGCCCGTAAAAACTTGTGATAAGCGGGATCTTGAAGTATTTCTTGAATTGAAGGGCGTAATTCCCCATGTACGCAAAATGCGCGTGGATCAACTTGATATCCAGATCCTTTATCAATTTTCGAAAATAATCCGACCTGCCGAATATGCTTCTTATCGATTCTTCCTTCTGCCGGAGATAGGGCAGGGAAGAAACCGAGTAAAGGTTCTTCACGGGGAATTTTTCGATGTTCTTATTGGTTGATAGAGTGAATACGACCGGCTCGAA
>CAYHAH010000080.1:0-3791 GCA_964354575.1 uncultured bacterium | reverse complement strand
ATGGGGTCGCTCCCCATTGCGTGGATCGCGTCGATCTGTTCCGTTACGGCCATTGTTCCGATCTCCGCCGCAAAAGCCGATCCCACCCGTCCCGCGATCACGACGGCGGTAAGCGCGGGTGCGAGCTCTCTTGCAACGGCTATGCCCATGACGCCGCCGACCACATTGCCCGCCCCGAATTTCACGAATTCGGATGCGATCTGCACGGCAAAGACCATTCCGACAAAGGCCGCGGTAACTACCGCCACCGGAAGCGAATCTACTCCCACTCTCACCATTTGGGCAAGAAGGTCCCTTAAATTGAAGTTGCCTTTGAGTGAGTAGAACAGGGTCTGGACGGAAAGTATCGTTATTTCGCCAATTTCCTCAAGGGTGTCAATGATGCGTTTTCCTATGTCATCGAACATTTACATCACCAGCTTTCATATGATCAAAGAATGGATGCCAAAGTATAAGGTATCGAATTAATTATATCACTTGCTGTTACGCCGCGTTCTCCTTTTATTGAAACGGCCAGGTTCCCCGCCATGCCGTGAACATACGCTCCGGCAACGGCGGCGTTGAAAGTGTCAACCCCCTGCCCTGCCAGACTTGCGATGATGCCCGTAAGGACGTCTCCGACGCCTGCGGACGCCATTCCGGGGTTTCCTGTCGGATTGACAAATGTTTTCCCTGCTCCCGCAATGACAGTGTAAGCTCCCTTCAGGACGACCGTGACGCCGTATTTGGCCGCGAAGCGGCCCGCGTTCCCGACCCTGTCTTTCTGTATTTCCTCTATCTTCTTTCCTGAAAGCCTTGAGAATTCTCCCGGATGAGGGGTAATTATTATATCTTTTCCGCTCTTTTTTAAGATCGACGGGTCAGAGACCGCGTTCAAGGAGTCCGCGTCCATGACAAGCGGGACCCGGATCTTCTTCGAGCGCAGCAGGCCGTTCACCAGCTTGGTTATGTTTGTCCCTTTTGAAAGCCCGGGGCCCACGGCGATCACGTCGCATTCCTCCAGTTTTTCATCCAGTTCGGAAAAGCCTGCAACCACTGTCTCAAGCGACATGGAATTGACGATATCCTTGATCTTGTCGGGAACGCAGAGCGTCACAAGCCCCGATCCGGTCCTCATTGCGGCGCTCGCGGTCAACACGGCGGCTCCCATCATTCCGGAAGAGCCGGCGATTATCAATACTTTACCGCAGTTCCCTTTGTTACAATCGGCTTTTCGCCTTGGGATGACGCCTGCGACGTAACCCGGATCCGTCACCTGAACTCCTTCGATCTTTTCTTTTGCCTGCTTTTTGGGTGATTCGATTTCGGGTTCCACGGGATTCGGTTTCGGTATCCCGATGCTCGCGGCGATGATCTTCCCGGCGAACTTGCTCGCGGGATATTTAAGCAGCCCGATCTTCGGATACTCAAAAGTAACGGTGATATCGGCTTCCACGCACTTTGACGATACCTCTCCGGTCGAGGCATCCGCGCCGGAGGGGACATCGACGGAAAGCACGGCATAAGGTCTCCTGCCTTTGATCTCTGCCCTGGATCCGTTTATCAGCTCCACGGCCCTGGCAGCCGCTCCTTTTATCTCCCCTCTCACTCCGATGCCGTATATAGCATCGATCACTATATCCGAATCAATTATTGAGCTTTTCAGTTTTTTGAAGTTTTCGTCGGAGGAGAGCTCGACAGGTTTTATTTCAAGATTTTTCAATATCTTCAAATTCTCAAGGCTGTCGGCCGATGAGATCTCTTTTTCCGGAGAGGTTAAAAAGACTTCCGTCCTGACCCCGGCATTGCTTAAGTATCTTGCGGCAACAAAGCCGTCCCCGCCGTTGCCCCCGCTTCCGCATATGACGCAGGCCGATCTTAAACGCTTAACCTCGCAAGCCGCGGCATTGGCAATTTTCATGCCTGCGATCTCCATGAGGATCCTGGCCGGGATCCCTTTTTTTGCGGCGAAGTCTTCCAGAGTTCTCATTTCATCGGAAGTTATTGCTTTCATGCTTTTAATTCACCATGACGACGGCAGCCGCATATTTCAAGCTGTGCGAGAGACTGACCATGGCATTTTTAATTAATTTGCGCTTGATATAGATAAGAGGTTTGCCGTTGCTGTTGTTTATTATTTCGATCTGCTTCCAGTGGATCCCTCTTATGCCGGTTCCCACCGCTTTTGAATAAGCCTCTTTTGCCGCGAACCTGGCCGCAAGCTCCGGGTATTTCAGGGCTTTCTTCTTCGTGCAGTAGTCGATCTCCATTTTCGTGAAGACCTTGTTGAGGAATTTCTCCTTGAACTGTTTTACAGCCGTTTTGACCCTCTGTATCTCTATTATGTCTATTCCTATGCCTTTTTGCACGGTGTTTAGTCCCGATGCTCCGAACGGGATCCCGACTTTCCGTCGGGATATACCGGTGTAACCCAGTCAAGATATCTTGGGTTATCCCCCCTGGCGGCCTTGAAGTAAACATCCTGGAGTTTTTTTGTTATCGGACCAACATTGCCGTCCTTGATCTTCTTTCCGTCAACCTTCACGATGGGAGATATCTGCGCTCCCGTGCCGCAAAAGAAAAGTTCATCCGCCTCAAAAAGCTCATCGATCTTGACGTGCCGCTCAACTGACTCAATGCCGAGCTCGTTTTGGGCAAGCTCCATTACCGAGACGCGCGTAATGCCCGGAAGTATGATCTCGGTCAGAGGAGGAGTGACCAATTGTTTGTCCTTCACCAGGAAGAGGTTCTCGCCGGAGCCTTCCGCCACTGTACCGTCGGGAGAAAGAAGTATCGCCTCGTCATATCCCCCCTCGAGCGCTTCGGCCTTGGCAAGCGAAGAGTTAATGTAAGCGCCGGTGATCTTCGCTCCGAGAGGCAGCGACTGCGCGGGGATCCTTCTCCACGAGGAGATGCGCACGCTGATGCCCTTTGAGATGTCCAGGTATGCGCCGAACGGGGAGGCGAACATGCAGAAATCATCCTTGATGCCGGTAAGCCCCAGGCCGATCTTTTCCTCCGATTTATACGCTATCGGTCTTATGTAAATGTCTTCTTTGTAATCATTGCGCCTGCAGAGTTCAACGGTGATGTTTATCATTTCTTCGAGCGAAAACTTAAGTTTTATCTTTGTTGCGACCGCCGACACCTGTAATCTTTCATAATGTTCCCTCAGCTTCAGGATGAACATCTGTTTTTTCGGCGGATTCCAGTAGCCGCGTATGCCTTCGAACACGCCGGTGCCGTAGTTGAACGCATGGGTCATGATGCCGATCTTCGCATCGCCGAACGGCACAAAATTCCCCTGGAAAAATGCGGTTTTCATAATGGCTCCGATCTTTACATGCTTTCCGGTGCTTCTATACCGAGCAATTTTAACACATTCTTCAGGACTATAGAAACAGATTTGACCAGGGTGAGCCTTGCCCGGGACAGTTCCTTATCATCGGAGATCACCCTGTACTGGTGGTAATAATTGTGGAATATCTGCGCCAGCGATTCGGCGTAACTTGTGAGCCTGTGAGGATGCATGGATGCCGCGGCTCCGGCGATCTCATCCTCGAACCTGAAAAGTTTCATCATCAGTTTTCTCTCCGGTTCGGCGTTTAGTAAAGCCAGACCGCCGGGCGACGGATGGAGCCCCGCTTTTTCCGCTTCTTTTAATATGCTGCGGATCCTCGCGTGCGCATAACTCACGTAGTATACGGGGTTTTCAAGCGATTTTGACTTTGCAAGCTCAAGGTCAAAATCCAGGTGAGTGCTTGGGCTGTTCCTGACAAGAAAATATCTTGCGGCGGGTGCGCCGATCTCAT
>CAYHAH010000079.1:0-1803 GCA_964354575.1 uncultured bacterium | reverse complement strand
AAAATGTATCTCTTTTCGCCGTCCCGATAATGGAGCAAGGCTATAAAAGAATTCCTGTAAGGATCGTACTCAATGGACGCGACTTTGGCCGGGACTCCGTCCTTGTTTCTCTTGAAATCTATCACCCTGAACAGCTTCTTATTCCCGCCGCCCTTGTGTCTGGAGCTTATCCTGCCGCGCCAATCCCTTCCCGAGGTCTTTCTTACCTTGACCAGCAGAGACTTTTCGGGTGAAGAAGTCGTAATATCGCCGTAATCCAGGTCAACCCTGAATCTCTGCCCATTCGTTAACGATCTTCTCTCCTTTACCGGCATTATCCGCCTGCCTCCAGTTCCTTTATTTTCTGGCCCTCTTTCAGCTGAACATATGCTTTTTTCCATCCAGCCGTCCTGCCTACGCTTTTTCCCATTTTTCTCACTTTGCCTCTTGCTTTAGCGGTATTGATCGATTTTGCGTCAACCCCGAATCCCTGTTTCAGCGCATTTTTTATTTGCGTCTTTGTCGCGTCTTTCAGCACCCTGAACACATACACGGAACGCGCCCTTAGTCCGGAGCTTTTCTCCGTCACGATAGGCTCGATTATTATTTGATACGGATCGGCCATTATTGGTAAGCCTCCTCAAGGACCGCTATCGCGTCCTTTTCGATGATCATTTCGCTGTGCTTGAGAAGATCGTAAATGTTCAGCGCCTTGCCCACCGCCAGCTTGACGCCCTTGATGTTCCTTGAAGCCCGCTCAAGGGCTTCATCGCGGACGGTAATGACTATAAGGGCGCCTTCCTTTACGCCGATCGCTTCAAGCATTTTTACCATCTCTTTTGTCTTTGCCGACTTCAACGATAATTTCTCGACAACTTTGATCTTTCCCGATTGCGCCTTGTCGGAGAGTACCGACCTGACAGCGGCTTTCCTGACCTTGATCGGCAGGCTGAAAGAATAATCCCTCGGCTTTGGGCCGAACACGACCCCGCCGTGCCTCCAGTGAGGCGCCCTGTTATCGCCGATCCTCGCGCGCCCGGTCCCCTTCTGCCTCCAAGGTTTCCTTCCGCCTCCGGAAACTTCCGCGCGTGTTTTTGTGTTCGCGCTTCCCTGCCTGCAGGTCGCCAGGTACCAGTTCAGCGTTTCATTGACAACGTCTTCGTTCACGGGCGCCGAAAAAACCCTGTCGGAAGCTTTCACGCTTCCGCCGATCTTTCCGTCAATCCCGTATATGTCCAGCTTTGCCATATTGTTCCCTTATTTCTTCCCGGAAGGGGACGCTGCGGCTATTTTTGCCGCTTTTTCCAACGGAGCCTGCGCGATCCTGTTCACCCTCGGTTTTGCAATGATGCCCGTGCTTTTAATGATCACTAGATTCCCCTTGGGCCCCGGCACGGATCCCCTGATCGCCAGAACGTTCTTTGAGGGATCTATGTACAACACGACAAGACCCTTCGTTGTTACCCTGTCGAATCCCATGTGCCCTGCTCTTCTTTTTCCCTTAAGGACGTGGCTCATGAAAGTTCCCGATCCCGATGAGCCCGGCATCCTGTGGGACTTGGAACCGTGGCTCATGGGATGCCTGTTAAAATGATATCTCTTTACGGGACCCTGAAAACCTTTCCCGATGGAGACTCCTGTAACGCTGACGACCTCGTTCAGCTTGAAAGCATCGGCTTTTATTTCCTGCCCTATCGAATAACCGTCGAGTTTTTCCTTCCTGAATTCCCTGAGATACCTGTAATTCTCCTTTGCGCCCTGCTTCTTGAAATATCCTTCCCTGCACTTATTGATCTTCTTCGGCTTGATAAACCCAAGCTGGAC
>CAYHAH010000078.1:0-6804 GCA_964354575.1 uncultured bacterium | reverse complement strand
TCCTGCGCCTCCCGCCCCACGACAAAGAACGTTGCGCATGCCCCGTACCTGTCAAGTATCTCAAGGATGGGCTGGCAAAATTCCGGCTTCGGCCCGTCGTCAAATGTAAGGGCCACGACATTTCTGGCCTTGTTCCCGTTCCAGACGGACCTTGCCTCGCAAACTCCAAACGCAAATGACCAAACCCCAATTACCAATGACAAATAAATGACCAATGACCAATGACCAAACTTGGGATTCTGGATTTTCAAAGCATTCTCTCCTCGATTTTATTTTTCCAGCTTCCTGTAAAAACAGCTCCTGTTGCCCGTGTGGCAGGCAACGCCGACCTGATCAACGACCAATAAAAGCGCGTCCATGTCGCAGTCATAATATATGGATTTTACTTTCTGGAAATTGCCGGATGTCTCGCCTTTCGTCCAGAGTTTCTTCCTTGACCTGCTCCAGTAACAAGCCTTGCCTTCCTTCATTGTCTTCTCAAGCGATTCCCTGTTCATGTAAGCTATCATCAGCACATCTTTTGTTTTCTCATCCTGGACTATCGCCGGTATCAGGCCTTTCGAGTCGAATTTAAGTTCATCCAATACTGACATCCCTACCACTCCCTTTCGTTATTGACTGTCAACCCACGCGGAATCCTTGCCGAGCAGCTCCTCGACATGCGAAACTACGGAGGGGTCGATCGAGATATAATGCTCTTCCCCCACCTTTATCAGCTTGCCGTCCATGTGAAGGTAAACAGGATCGCTGCCCTTGTATGAACTGAAGATGTTCTTCAGCTCGGGCAGGGAACTGAACTTCTCCTTATCCACTTTCACGTGGAAAACCCTGCCTCTTTTTTCCCTTGAAAGAGGCTTGATGATATCGCAGATGACCTTTTTCTCGTCATTCATGGAATCTATATTGACCTTGCCTTTTATTATGACGACGGCGTCATCAAAAAGCATAGGCGCGTATTTCTCGTAAGACCTTGGAAAAACGACAACAGGTATCATCCCTGTAAGGTCTTCTACGTTGCAGATCATCATGAGCTCTTTCCTTCTTGTGGTCAGCTTCCTGCAGGACGAAAGAATGCCCCCCACAACGACCATCTCGCCTTCTTTCCTTTCCGAAATGTTCGACGCTTTTGTGTTAACCTGTTCATCGAGAAGTTCCTTGACCGAATAGAGCGGATGCCCCGATATGTAAAGGCCCAGCATTTCCTTTTCCATTCTCAGGAGCTCATCCGGACTGAATTCCGCGGCATCATCGATCTCCGCCTCCTCCGGAAGCAAAACCTTTCTGTCTATCTGGAACAGCGCGCCCTGGCCGTTTGAAATTTCTTTTTGTATGAGGGAAGCTTTATCCATGACACCCTCGAGTTTCTTAATGAGCACCGCCCTCCTGCCGATACTGTCGAATGCGCCGCTCTTTATAAGGCTTTCTATCACCCTCTTATTAACCGCTCTCAGGTCGACCCTTTCGCAGAAATTGAGAAGAGAGGTGAATTTGCCGTCTTTTTTTCTCACGGCAAGGATATTCTCAACCGCGCCGACCCCCACGTTCTTTATGACGACCAGCCCGAACCTGATCCCGTCGCCCACGACGGTAAAATCCTTCAAGCTCTCGCTTATGTCCGGCGGCATTACCTTGACCTTCATCTTCTGGCATTCGGCGATGTAAGAGCTGACCTTGTCGGAATCTCCGGTGATGGAAGTGAGCAGGGCCGCCATGAACTCAACAGGGTAATGCGCCTTAAGGTACGCGGTCTGGTACGAGATGACCGAATAAGACGCGGAGTGGCTCTTGTTAAACCCGTATCCCGCGAACTTGGAGCAGAGGCTGAAGAGATGCGTCGCCTTGTTCTCCGAAAATCCCCTCGCTTTCGCCCCCTCTATGAAACGCTCTCTCTGCGCGTGCATCTCCTTTTCTTTCTTTTTTCCCATCGCGGCACGCAGGACGTCCGCCTGGCCAAGCGTGTAGCCCGCTATCTTGCTCGCTATCTCCATTACCTGTTCCTGGTACAGTATGACGCCGTGCGTCTCTCTCAGGATCGGCTCAAGCTCCGGCAGCTCATACTTCACCTCGACCTGCTTGTTCTTCCTCTTCACGAAGTCCTCCACCATTCCGCTCTCTATCGGTCCCGGCCTGTAAAGCGCCAGGAGTTCCATTATCTCCTCGAATCGGGTGGGCTTCAGATCCCTGACCAGAGCCCTCATCCCGCGGCTTTCAAGCTGGAATATGCCCATGGTGTTCCCGCTGCAGAGCAGCTGATAGGTTTCCGGATCGTCAAGAGGAAGCTCCTTTATGTTAAGGTCGATCCCTTTCGTGTGTTTGATGATATTGACGGCATGCGCGATCATTGAGAGATTCCTGAGTCCCAAAAAGTCCATCTTAAGGACCCCGATCTCCTTAAGGTCATCCATGTCGAACTGAGTCATTACCTGGTCGTCGTTTATTGTCTGGACCGGAACGGTGTCCGAAAGCTTCTCCTTTGATATCACGACTCCAGCCGCGTGGGTTGACGCGTGCCTCACGAGGCCCTCGATCCTCTTTGCGTCATCGATAAGGGATTTTATTTTTACATCCTTTTCATAGAGGGCTTTCAGTTCCTTGTTAGTTTCAACAGTTTTTTCTATCGTCATGTCCTTGGCGATCGGCACCATTTTTGCGATCCTGTCCACTTCGGAGAGCGGGATCTGCTCGACCCTCCCCACATCCCTTATGGCGGCCCTCGCGGCCATTGTCCCGAAAGTTATTATCTGGGCGACCCTGTCCGTCCCGTATTTTTTCACGACGTAATCAATGACCTCCTGCCGCCTTTCGTAACAGAAATCGATGTCGATGTCAGGCATGGAGATCCTCTCCGGGTTCAGGAACCTTTCGAACATGAGGCCGTATTTAAGCGGGTCAAGGCTCGTGATGCCGAGCGCGTAAGAAATTATGCTCCCTGCCGATGACCCTCTTCCCGGCCCCACCTGTATGTTCGCGGACCTCGCGAAATTGATGAAATCCTGCACTATGAGAAAATAGGACGCGAATCCCGTCTGTTTTATCACCGCAAGCTCGTACTTGAACCTTTCTTTCACTTCGGGAGACACAACGGTAATTTCCTTGCCGCCCCCGTTCTGCGATCCGACGCCGTATTTTTGTTTTATGCCCTCGAGGCAGATCTTCTCCAGGTATGAATCGGCGGTCTCATTCTCCGGCACGGGGAAATCAGGTATGTGACTGCTCCCGATATCAAGCTCAAGCTCGCACTTGTCCATTACCTCCGTCGTTGTTTTAAGCGCCCCCTCATTGTGGGAGAAATTCTTTTCCATTTCGGCGTGGGATTTCACGTAGAATTCTTCTCCCGTGAATTTCATCCTGTCGGCGTCATCAAGGAATGCTCCGGTCTGTATGCAGAGCATTATGTCCTGCGTTCTGGCGTCCTCCATCCTTGTATAATGAGTGTCGTTCGTCGCAACGCAGGGGATGCCAAGCTCCTTGCTCAACCCCTCGAGGAATTCATTTACGGTCTTTTGCTCCGGCAGGCCGTGATACATCATCTCAAGATAATAATCGTCCTTGAAAATGCTTTTATAGAATGAAGCCAGCTCCCTCGCTTTTTTCCCTTCGTTGGCGAGGATCATTTTGGCAAGTTCCCCTTTTATGCAGCCGGACAAAACTATAAGCCCGTCGCTGTGCTTTTCCAGGAGCTCCGTGTCAACCCTTGGTTTGGAATAGAACCCTTCAGTGTGGCCTTTTGACACAAGCTTCACGAGGTTCTTATAGCCGTCTTTGTTCTTCGCGAGAACGGTCAAATGGTAGGGAGACCTGTCTTCCGCAGTCGTCTTGTTGAATCTTCCGTTGGGAGCGACATAAAGCTCGCTGCCGATGATCGGCTTAACTCCGGCTTTTTTCATGTTGAGGTAGAACTTTACTGCGGCATACATGCTGCCGTGGTCGGTTATAGCCATCCCTTTCATGCCAAGCTCTTTCGCTCTTTTGGCCAGATCCTCTACCCGGCTTGCACCATCAAGGAGGCTGTATTCAGAATGCACATGAAGATGTATGAAACCTCGCGGCATAATAGACTATTTTAGCATAATAATAAGAGGGACTCTATCTATCTTCCTTCTCCCTGCGTTCAAGTTCACTTTTTATATCTTTTTCAGGAATATAGTATCTATCATAAATATATATCGGTTTACCTATTATAGACATTGCCATCCGTTCAATCCATTGAGACAGACCCCCTTCGTATTTTTTATAAAAACCTCCGTCAGGTTTGAAATCCCATTTATCGTAAACGCTTAAATATACACCTTTCCCATCTCTCCCTAATGACAATAACCTGCTGCCCAAGTCAACTTTTGTAATGAAAATAAAAGAATTATAATGATTTGCGTCAATATAAGTAATCTCTCCCGGCTTAAGCCTTAATAGTTTACATAAAGTTTCTGTCGGCCATAAATAAGAACTCTTTATTAGCGAATTCTCTATATAATCTTGTGTTTCACTAATTCCAAGTACTTCACTCCAAGGTTTAACACTATAATATGTAATATCGGCTTTATCACTAATACTTTGCGGTCTGAATTTTGATACAGGAAAGCTGTTTGGATCCAGGCATAAATAGATCCTTAACATATCAGGAACAGGAATTGAACTTTGTTCT
Source organism: uncultured bacterium (assembly GCA_964354575.1). Lineage (GTDB taxonomy): Bacteria > Margulisbacteria > WOR-1 > CAVSGV01 > CAVSGV01 > CAYHAH01. The sequence continues at coordinate 2,162 of CAYHAH010000078.1, read as the reverse complement.
TCATAGCTACTGCACTCTCCATCAGAATAAGGTCCGATCTTTTTAGAACCTAATGCCGGGAAAATGGATTTTATGTCAACATATCCCTTAAAGGAATATGTGCATGTTTTATACGCCATTTCTCTTATGGGCCGTAGAATTTTATCTTTCAAGGTTGGTTTAGGAATATCGGGCAATATTTTCACACTTGTCACATCCTGTTCCGCAACCCGCGGCTTTATTGACTCGATTCCTAATTGCCACAACTGTGTTTCGAGTTCTTTCGCATCAGGTTTGCCGGAATTAATAATAGAAAACTGCGGAAGATCCGCTTTTTCTAGGGCAGGCTGTTCTTTGATGCTGGTTTTTTGGCCCGTGGTAATTTTCACCACGTTACTATCGATTTTTATATCACTCATGCGAAATTTGCCCCTTTTGCAAGATAACCCCTTATATTCCCCTCTATAGTATATATCGACAGAAATGACTTAAAATTTCAGGGTTTGACCGTAAAAACGGGGTTTTATTAAATTATTTTCTGGGGTAAGGGGCCTTAAGATAGATGGCGATATCTCCTGATAATCCTACAATTTTTCGCTTTTTACTTCAATTTCCGAAGGGCTGCTCTTTCCGAGGCCCCTGCCTTCGGCAAGCTTGATGTAGCCTATCTTGCCTGGATCAAGCTTCAGCATTCTTAAGGCGACGCTGTCGGCGGACACCGGGTCGTTCCCGGCAATTATCATGTTGCCGTAATTGGTGCCGTCGATCACCACCAGGTCGCTCTGCCTTATCAGGTTCATGTCGACTATGAGCTCGTCGAGCTTTTCGCCTTTCGGCAGCCGCTTCTTCGCCCATTTGTCGCACATTATCCCGAGAAGGTTCTTCAGAGAAAGAGCGGGAGATGTTTCATCTTCAAGTTTTATGACGGGAACATTTATGAAAACTTCGCAGTTAAGCACAGTTGTGGCAACGCTGTATTTTTTGTATTTATCACTCCCTTCCGGAAGCCATGCCCTCCAAATGTAATCCGCGTCAAGATCCTTCAGGATGACTCCTTCTTCCTTTGCCATCTGATTATATCCCGCCGCCTCGAACGCCTTCCATGTATTGCCCTTGAGCGAGCCGTCCGCGACGGTAATGCGCCTTGCTCCCGCCTCTTTTGCCATTTTAACGATCGCCCTGACAACTTCCACGTTCGTAACAAGTCCCGAGCCGGAAAGCTTGGCTTCATCAAGCGAGACCTTTATTATCACCCTGTCCCATTGCTTTACCCTCCCGGACATGCCGCCCACAAGTTCAACGGCTTTTTTTACCGCAGCTTCAATGTTCGGTCCCTTCACGACGGCGACTAAGGGCCTATCCGCGGCAAACGCAGAGCTTGCTACTGCCGTTACAAATGCCAAGACCAGCAGCCATTTCTTAAACTTAATCATTGTAGACTGTGACCACCTCATCGGTTATTTTTGATCCGTCAACCGTGACTTTGACATAATGGTAATATCCGCCGTCAAAGGCCGGCAAATAAAGGGGCGCTCCTCCTCCTGCAGTGACAATATACACCGCGCCGTTCCGATCTTCCCTGCCGTATCCGTGGATGTGCCCGGCAAACACATAACGCACTTCTTCCCTTGCCAGCAATTTGCTGAGCGCTTCGTTCTCCTCTTTCGGCGTCATTGTGTAGTTCGGGTAATTTCCCGTCGGATCGAACAGCGGCCTGTGCATAAAAACGAATTTCTTCCTTTTCGTGGCCAGGGCGTCCTTGAGCCAGCTGAACTGCTTCCTGCCCATCCCTCTTGATTTGGCATTGTCAAGAATGATGAACCTTGAACCGTCAAAGTCGAAATAATAATATGTTTCTCCGTATTTTTTCTTGAAAATATTCTTCCCGGCATCGAACAGCCCGAGGTCATGATTGCCCATTGCATCATATATCTTTATCCTGCAGGATTCGCACATCAGCCAGTATTTGTCGTATTCGGAACCCCAGCCGTGAGAAGTCATATCCCCGGTATTTACGGCGAATTTGATGCTGCTGTCATTATTGATCTTTTGTATTATGTCCGCAAATACCTCATCTCCGTCCCTGTTGTCCCCAAAGACGGCGAAAGAGAAGCCGGCGGAATAGCACGCGGTCTGAAAGGATATTAATAAAATAAAAAGTAAGAGCGATATTTTTTTCATTC
>CAYHAH010000077.1:0-5077 GCA_964354575.1 uncultured bacterium | reverse complement strand
GTCACCTGCATGAATTGCCCGGATTCGAAAGCAACCTTCTCATCGGGCCTCAGGACAAATGTCTTGATGGTCGGGGTCTCGGTTATGACCTTTTCTATCTTCGATCTTATCGGCCTATATGGATTTTCGTTCATATCATTTCCAGCTTTGCGGTGAGCGGCGCCTGTTTCTCAAGCTCGACGAAAAGTTTGCGCATGTCGATGTTCCCGGCGCACCCGTCGATGCACCGCCCGCAGCCGACGCATGTGTACCTGTTCAGCCGGTCAAAAGAATAATCGAATTTGCAGTGGTATCTGTTCTGGAGCCGCTCAAAAAGCCTGCCGCGCGGATTGGCTCCGCCTGCCACTTTCTGATAGCCGGATTTAAGACACGCGTCCCACACTTTATATCTCTCGTTTCCGTCTTCGCCCCGATCGGAGTGTCGGGGCCTCTTTTGCTGATCGAGTAAAAGGAAGCAGGTGCATGTGGGGCATATGAAATTGCAGGCGCTGCACTCGACGCAGTCCTTAGTCAGCTGTTTCCATATTTTGTTCTGAATGTTCCTTTTGTGCGTCGTGGATATCTCAAGTTTCAGCCTGTGATCTTTGTTGTTGTCTTCAAGCCGGGCGATCATCATTTTCCTGTTGTTTTCCTTTTCATCTATCGATATCGTAGTGGCCTCCAGGAACAGTAGCGGGTATTTTTTAACGAGTTTTTCTCCCTTGACTGAGCCGATCTCGGCGACATACCCGTTGTTTACCATCGACAGGTTGATGTCAAACGACCTTACCGGGTAAGGCCGGCCCTTTACCATGGTGCAGAAGCAGGTCTTGCCGCAATCCGTGCAATCAGCGCCTATGATAAGAGTATTTTCGCGGCTGCTGGCGTAGAAGATGTCATTGAAGTCGCCCTTGGTGAAGACGCTGTCCAGGACGTCCAGCGCCTCGGTGTCGCATCCTCTTACTCCGATGATGGTGAGCGGCTTTCCGCGGGGGGGCTCGTCAGAGCCGAAATACAGGGAAACCTTTTCCGTTATCTTGAATAGGTATGACTTAAGGGATTCCACGGTCCTGAAGCCGGAAACATCGATATTTTCAAGATTTCCCTGATCGATCTCTTCGATAAAACTGTTCAGGCCGGATCTGACCGGGGCGGCAACGCGGGATTCTTCAAGTAGTTTTTGTGCCAACTTCAGAAAATTCGCGGTACTGATAAAGTATTGTTTCATATTTTTGAAGAGAGAATACTCAGGTTGATTTTATCAAGAATAGGCTATGCCGTCAATTCTACGATATTCCTATGTCCGCCGGCGCCCGCCCGAGGGATTTAAGCAGATCAACGGTCTCATCTATCTGCTTTTCGATCGATTCATCGGCATGCGCGCGGTCGGGATATATATTGTATAGCTTTCTATATTTGAGCGGGGTCACGTTCAGCATGACCGAATTCGCGCCGGCCATGAGGCCGAGCGTCCTCGCATTCCCCTCAAGCGTTTCAAATCCGGTGGTAACGACGATCTTCGCGTTCTTTGGATCGACGATCCTCGATATCGCCAAAACTTTGAGCACTGTTTCGGTCGAAGGGCCATTAGGAAGCACCGGGCCGAAGGAATACATTTCGGCATGAAGCTGCTTGGCGAGCAGAATATCATCAAGCAGGCTTTCTTCGGTCTGCCCCGGCAGTCCGATCAATCCGCCTGTCAATATCAGATACCCTATATCAAAAGCATCGCGGATGTCCTTCAGCCGATCATCAAGCCGGTCGCCGCAGTGGAGCTTCGAGTAAAGCTTGGGATCGCTCGTCTCGAATCTCAGGAGCAATCCTCTCGCTCCGGCGTCATACATCTCTTGAAGCCCTTTTTTGCCGATCTCTCCGACGGATATGAAAAGGAGGACAGCATGCCGCTTTTTTATCTCCCTGATGATGTCAGCCAATCGATCAGCTGAGAACTCCGGGTCCTCGCCGGATTGCAGGACAAGCGCCTTGAACCCGTATTTATCGACGGCATCATCGACAGCCTGCAATATCTCGTCGTCGGACATCCTGTATCTTTTGATATTCGCGCTTTTCCTGATCCCGCAGTAGACGCAGTCATTTTTGCAGTAATTGGAGAACTCGATTATCCCGTGGACGCAGCAGGCATTCTTGAGGTATTTCTGGCGCAGGGAATTGGCCACTTTGAAGAGCAGATTCAGCTCTTTTTTGTTCTCGATCTTCATCAGCCTCAGCAGTTCGGGCTTTGAAAGCTCCCGGCCTTCCGCTGCCCTGTCGAGGATATTTGATACCTCTTTGTCGGTGCCGATGTCGTGGTGGTCAAGCCGCGAAAGCGGGAGATCGGTCTTCTGGAGGGCAAAGAATATATCCTTCCAGTCCTCCAGGACCTGCAGGGCTTCCGTCTCGGGAACGACATTGATGATGAAACCGCCCTGGGCGTAGATGTAGTCGCCGGGTTTTACATCGACGAGTTCGTTGATCGCTTTCCTTTTTTCGCCGAAGTAATCGATGACTGCGGTTTTTCCGTTTATTTCCACGACTTTTCCGGGAATTGAGTAGCACATGGCGTATATTTTAGCATTTTAGAGGGAATTGTGGTGATTTTTTGGGGTCTGAAGTGAAATTTCGCACAAAGAATGTCGATAAAGTAATAGATTTGCGCAAGCCGTCTTGAATTAAGGAGAAAAAAGTATGCCTTTCTTAAAAATTTTACGGGCGAAATATGATGTACCTATGCCGAGCTATATGAGGGCTGCGCAAAGAGATAAGTCTGCAAGAAAAGCGTGGGGCTCCAAAGGCAAAACTCCATTTATTCCTATCAGCAAAGCGGCACCAACAATAATATATGAATCCAAAAGATCGCCGGCAGGGGAAAAAGGGCGCACCTCGAGCTTGCTTGACAGGATCGGCGGCGGGGAGAATTTTGCGCAGCAAAAGCGCAGAGCGCAAATGGAGGAACTCGATCTAATTGAAAATAATATCGCGGTCATCAAGGCGGAATACGAAAAAGCGGAAAGATTATGCAGTCGCCTTCTCGCGCTCTCATGCCGCGACAGAAAGTCCGTTGCAAGACAGGTTGCCGCCTTAAAGACCGCGGTGACCCGCAGCGGAATAAAACGGGCAGGGGAGATCAACGGATTCATCGAGCGCGGCAACGCAATGGCGGCATCCGCGATCATGTACAGGACAATGCGCGCGCTGAAACAAATGGAGACAGGGCTCTTTATCCGATATTACCCTGTCCTAATGGAGATCCGCGGCAAAAGCAAGTTCAGGATCGAACCGGACGGAAGGATCACGGTTTTCATGGGGCGCTATGTAATGGTCCAGAACGCGACAATAGTGGAGCAAAAGCCCCAGACGTTCACTCTCTACCGCTGGCAGAGGATACTTGACAGGATATTCGCTTCCCAGGCGGAGAACAGGCGCAAGATGGCGGAAATGAAAAATGAGCTTGGCGAAATGGCGGGCGCTCTTATTTCCGGAAATATGGGCAATGAACGGCTTGAGAATATGAAAGTGCGGCTGACCGGGCTCGCCGAAAAACTTAAAGGCGTGAAGGAGGCGGGGTTGCGGCATTTGCGGCGTGAAGTTGAGCAGGCCGCGCAATCCATCGGCTCGCCAAACTGGAAGAACATGACCCGTTCAAGCCTTAGAAGCGCGCTGGACTGCGCAGCGGCGCGTATCGCGGACATCGACAGCGAATTCGCGTATCTGGAATATTTAAGGGCGGAGCTGCGCGGCATAAGCGCATGGCGGCTGGATGAGTTGGGCGCTTTGAGTTTGCAAATGCAGGCGGCCGTCAAAGGCGAAAATTTCAGGGCCGCGGGCGGCCTGGCGAAAAAAATACTTCAGCTCCCGCGCTTTGTCAGGAGCGATCCTGAATTCAAAGGCGCCACCACGAGCGCATTAAGGATAGTGCAGAACGCGTTCCATCTCGCTGCCAGGGACCCGATCGGCGCGGCAGAAAAGGATACGCTGAAAAAAATGCTTAATGAAGATATTGAGATACTGTCGGATACCGCCCAGGAAGGCCTTCTTTGCGGCCGATTCATGTCGGCATACCAGACGCTGGCGAACAATATGCACATGGGAAAGATCGTTACACTGAAGAACGACGAAGACGCGTTCAATAAAGCTTTCGATGATTGGTTCGCCGTCATCCGCCTGAAAACCCCGCGAGGGGAACGCTACTGGCGCGCTCAGCTTTATAGGGCGGTTTTTATTTCGGAGCGTTCCCGCTGTTTTGATGCGGCAGGCATACTGCTTTTGATCCTCAAGGTCAAAGATTTTGGAAAGCTTCGGCCTTATCTTAAGGAAAACTGCCCGACCGTTGATCGGTTTCTTACCGGGATCAAATTTAACCATACAAGCCTTATTCCTGAAAAAAGCCGCTTGGCTTTCTTGAAAGTCCTCTGCGACGCGGCGGTCAAGGACTTTAATTTGAAAGCTGCACCCCCCGAAGAACTGGACCATTTTTATCGTGCGTTTGGGATATCGGATTCTTAAGCCCCTGTTTGAAACCCCCCTTTTCTTATGCTATATTTAAGCTCCCTTAGAGGGGGCTTTTTTATGGCAAAACTGCGAATAAAGGACCTTTTGTCACTGCACGATCTCTCCCGCGAAGAGATCCAGATGATACTGAACCTTGCCAAATTCCTTAAAACACGGGCAAAAAAGAAGCAAACGCCGAAGCTTTTGAAGGGAAAAACACTCGCAATGATATTCGACAAGCCCAGCAACCGCACCCGCGTCTCATTCGAAGTGGGCATGTGGCAGCTCGGAGGTCTCGCCATCGGGCTTGACGCCTCGGGACTTCGCTTCGGCATAGGGGAAACGGTCCCCGACATAGCAAGAACGCTTTCCCGCTATGTGGACGGGATAGTCATACGGACTTCCTCACACGAGAACGTGAAGCTTCTGGCGAAGAGCGCCTCCATCCCGGTCATCAACGGCCTGACCGACCTCTCCCATCCCTGCCAGGCGCTGGCCGATATTTTCACCATCTGGGAGAAAAAGGGGAAGCTGCGCGGAGTGAAAGTAGCTTACGTGGGGGACGGCAACAACGTCTGTCACTCGCTCTTCAACGCCGCCGCGATAATGG
>CAYHAH010000076.1:0-1509 GCA_964354575.1 uncultured bacterium | reverse complement strand
TCTCGAGCGCCGGCATTATGTGGATCAATGTGCTTCCGCCGCCCGGGATGATGCCCTCTTCAATGGCTGCCCTTGTGGCAGCAAGAGCGTCCTCTATCCTGTGCTTTTTCTCCTTGAGCTCGGTCTCGGTCGCGGCTCCGGCCTTTATGACTCCCACCCCGCCGGAAAGCTTTGCGAGACGCTCCTGGAGCTTTTCCTTGTCATAAGATGAATCGGAGGTCTCTATCTCTTTCTTTATCTGGGATATCCTCGCTTTAAGGGCTTCTTTTGCGCCGGCTCCCTCGATGATCGTGGTCTTTTCCTTCTCTATGATGACCTTCTTTGCCTTGCCGAAGAAAGTGTCCTGTATATTCTCAAGAGTGAAACCCTTCTCCTCGGATATGAGCTCTCCTCCGGTGATTATGGCTATGTCATCAAGCATCGCCTTTCTCCTGTCGCCGAATCCCGGGGCTTTTACGGCAACGCAGTTAAGCGTTCCCCTAAGCTTGTTCACGACTATGGTTGCAAGAGCTTCCCCTTCTATTTCATCCGCTATGATAAGGAGCGGCCTGCTTGCCTGAACTACTTTTTCAAGGGTCGGAAGAAGGTCTTTTACTGCGCTTATCTTCTTGTCGGTGATAAGCACAAAACAATCCTCAAGGACTGCTTCCATTCTTTCGCGGTCCGTTATCATGTACGGGGATGCGTATCCCTTATCGAACTGCATGCCCTCAACGACATCCAGAGTTGTCTCGATCCCTTTTGATTCCTCAACGGTTATCACGCCGTCCTTGCCGACCTTCTCCATTGCATCGGCTATAAGTTTGCCGATCTCCGGATCGTTGTTGGCTGAGATCGTGGCAACATCGGCGATCGCTTCCTTGTCTTCCACCGGCTTGCTTTTCTTCTTAAGCTCCTCAACCGCAACCTTTATCGCTTTCTCTATGCCTCGCTTGAGAGCCATAGGATTAGCGCCTGAAACAACGTTCTTCAGCCCTTCCTTGAATATCGCATGTCCCAGCACAGTTGCTGTGGTCGTGCCGTCGCCCGCCACATCGTTCGTTTTTGACGCGACTTCTTTTAAAAGCTGCGCTCCCATGTTCTCGAACGGATCTTCAAGATCTATCTCTTTCGCAATGGTTACGCCGTCATTTGTAATGGTCGGCGAGCCCCATTTTTTCTCCAGGACAACGTTCTTTCCTCTCGGACCCAGAGTGGCGCGCACCGCCATGGACACCTTGTTGACGCCTCTCTCCAGCGCCCTCCACGCTTCATCATTGAATAACATTTGCTTTGCAGTCATTTTATTTCTTCCTCCTTTATCCTTTTATCGCGAGAATATCCCTCTCGCTCAATATCACATATTCTTCGTTCTCTATCTTCACTTCCGTCCCGCCGTACTTCGAATAGATGACCTTGTCCCCGATCTTCACTTCGAGCGGGAATCTCTGCCCGTTGCTTATCTCGCCTGAACCCACCGCTATGACGGTGCCTTCCACGGGCTTCTCTTTCGCCGTATCCGGAAGAACG
>CAYHAH010000075.1:0-3880 GCA_964354575.1 uncultured bacterium | reverse complement strand
GTGAATATATCTGGCCCCTTCCCTGCAAAGACCTTTGATCAACTCGACATAGAGATCGGAGATAACATCGAACCACTTTGAAAAATCCTTGTATCCCTTTGAAAGCTTGACGAAAGTGTACGGCCCTATCAAAGCGACCATTGTGTTGCTCTTCTTGTGGCCCCTTAACATCATGAGGTATTTGTTCTTGGTCGTGTTGATCCTCGGTTTCATGTCGTCGGTGAGTTCCGGCACGAGGTAGTGGTAATTTGTGTTGAACCATTTCGTCATCTCCATAGCGCCCTTGCCTCTTGCCATGTCAAAATAAAGCTTTGTCTCGTCGCCGGTGTTCTCGAATCTTTTAGGAATGAGATTGAAGAGGACGGTCAAATCGAGCATCCTGTCGTAAAGCGTGAATTCGCCCAGAGGAATGGAATCCAGGGCGCTCTGCCTGCGCAGGTTCTCCGCCAGGACAGCCTCCGCTCCCGACTCAAGTTCGTCCCTGCTTTTCTCCCCCCTCCAGAAACCCTCGATGAGGAATTTCAGCTCCCTTTTCTCTCCGATGGACGGATATCCGATGTTCGAAGCGACGATCTTCATTCTTTTCCCCTTTCCAGCATTAAAACAAGCGCGTCCTCATTGGCAGCCGAATAATAGCTCTTTCTTCTCCCGATCTCTTTGAATCCGAACTTTGAATACAGCTTCTTGGCGGCAACATTCGATTCCCTAACTTCAAGAAATATCAATTTTACATTCAATTTTCCCGCCAAGTCCAGCACTTTATTCAAGAGTTCCGCCGCGATGCCCCTGCCCCGATATTTTTTATCGACCGCAAGATTCGTGATGTGCCCTTCGTCAAGCACCGGCTCAAAAAGGATGTAGCCGGCTAATTCATTTCTTTCTTCATCGACGAATAAATATTTCCCGTTCTCGCCCAATGCTTCGATGAACAGGCTTTCTTCCCAAGGGTCTGCATAAGAAGACCTTTCGATCTCAATGATCCTGGGAATATCCGGCTCAACTGCAGGTCTTATCACAAAACCTGGTGATTATAGCAAAGAGGGGCTAGAAGAGCTAGAGGTTTAGAAGTTGAGATGACTTCACCTCTTCACCTCTCCACTTCTCGCTCTCCTAGCTCTTCTTCTTATAACTTCCACTTGTAATAGCGCCACTCCTCTTGTAAAATCAAAACCCTTGAACGGAGGATAAAAAAATGAGCAAAGTTCAGGAAGTTAATGATTCCGATTTTGATGCGGAAGTGATCCAGCACGCTTCTCCGGTGCTTGTTGATTTCTGGGCATCCTGGTGCGCGCCCTGCCGGACAATGGGCCCCATAATCGACGCCGTTGCGGCGGAGTATGTGGGCAGGGTAAAATTCGTAAAGCTGAACATTGATGAGAACCAGAGCACTGCCGCAAAATATATAATCATGAGCATCCCGACGCTGGTCATATTCAAAGAAGGCAAAGAGATAGAACGGCTGGTCGGTTTCATTTCCCAGAGGAACCTTTCGGAAAAGCTCAAGCCCCACCTATGAGCCTGGAGATCAAGGGTTTCATCGAGACTTCCCTTGTCGACTGGGACGGAAAAGTCGTCTCGGTGATATTCCTTCCCGGCTGCAACTTCCGCTGTCCGTACTGCCAGAACATCGGCCTGATCGACCATCCCGAAAAGTTCAAGACCATCCCCGAAGAAAAAGTATTTGAATACCTGGAAAGCCACAGGGATTTCATCGACGGCGTCTGCATCACAGGGGGGGAGCCCACCCTGCACAAGAACAGGGGATTGACCGAGTTCATCAAGAAAATAAAACAGGATGGATTTCTCGTCAAACTCGATACCAACGGATCGGACCCGGATTATCTGAAGGAGCTTGCCGGGGATAACTTGATAGATTTTGTGGCGATGGACATCAAAGCCCCTCTTGAAGGTTACAATAAAGCGACCAACGTCAAGGTGGACACGGAAGCCGTAAAAGAAAGCGTTCAATTCCTCCTGTCGGGCAAGATCGATCATGAATTCAGGACGACCGTCGTCCCTACGATAACCGGACTTAACGAAATAGAGGGGATATCGAAGCTGATCGCGGGGGCCAAAAAGTATGCCCTTCAGCAGTTCGAGCCGGAGAACTGCAAGGATGTAGAATTGAGGAAACTAAAACCCTACAGCAAGGAAACTATCGCGGAAATGATGAAGGTCGCGAAGAAATATGTCGGGAACGTGATCTACAGGGGAAAATAAATCAAATAGCCAGGTTCAATCTTTTTCGCTTTTAGCTGATCCGCCCTTAAGATAATAAACTGCCGGATTAAAGATAAAAAATATAAATATTGCCAGAAAGAACGTGTTCCTTCCTCCGATGAGCCGGGTCAGCAGCAGGATTACGGCCAAAAGGCCGATAAGATCCCTGACCTTTAACCAGTCCTCTCTCCCGTAGGCGATATGCTTTCTGAAAGCGAACGGGGATATCTTCCGGGTCTTCCGGGCCTCGAATCTTTTTCTCAGAGCCCGAGGGAAAGCGCTGAATTTTTTGACGATGGTCAGGGCGAACAAGCGATAATTCTTGTAATGATTGTACAGCAGATTTTCCAGCCCGTGAGCGACCAGTATCGGCAGGTCGATGAGGAAATTAAGGAAAAACTCGTTCTTTACGACGCTTAAGAATTTATTTCTTCTGGAATTTGAGAGCATTTCATCGGTGGCGTTCCATCCGAACGCCCTTCTCACGTGATAGCCGACGGCTTCGGGCGCGAATATGCTGTTCCAGCCCGCGTTGGCGGCCCGCCAATCAAGGTCAACATCCTCATATGACGCAAAAAAATCGCTGTCAAAATATTCGCCGCTTATTTTAACCTGTTCAAGCATCTCGCGCCTGTACATCGCCGCGGCCGCGCAGACGCCGAATATCTTCTTTTTGGCATCAAATTGGCTGACGTCCTCTTCTTCATCGCCCCTGTTAAGGACCACCCTGCTGGCCAGCAGAACATGCCCCGTGGAATCCAATATCTTTTTCCCTCCCGTCATTTCCGGAAGCCTGTAAAGCTTTCCCGTGGCGGACCCGATGGATGGATCTTTGAACGCGGCAACAAGTTTTTCAATGTAATCCGGCATCAGTTCAACGTCCAGATTGAGGGCAAGGACGAATTCTCCTTTTGATGCCTCTATCCCCTGATTAAGCGCTTTTGAAAAGCCGAGATTTTTCCGGTTCTCGATAATTGAGATCTTGAGGCCGTTGGAGAGGCGGCGGATCAATTCCTTTGAATCGTCGGAGGAGCCGTTATCCACGACGACAACTTCGATGCTCGCATAGCTCTGCGCTTTCACAGAGTTGAAGCATTTCTCGATGTAATTCCGCGCGTTCCAGCAGGGAATGATTATGCTGACAAGACCCTTGTTAATATGAAAGCTCCTCTTTCGGGAAAAACTTAGAATATTATACCCCGCCTTTAACTGGACGGCAAAGGAATGTATAATCAAGCGCTATGTGGCACAAAAATGGCCAGACATTGATAAAAACATCTGGCTTGGGAAGAAAGGACTTTAAGGCCGCACTGTATGATTTTCTTCGTAGCGCGGTCCGGGTTCGGTTAATTGATAATAGCTGGAGATACTATGCCTTCGATGATACCTCTGAGGTCATTAAAGATTTAGCTTATTTTCAGGAGAACGCGCCTCAAACTTTTGAAGAAATTATCGTTCAAAGAAAAGATGCGATCCAGAGCGAAATAGCACTCAAGTCTTATCTATATAGCGCGTTATCTGATGAACGTTCGCGTTCGCTTCTGGTGATAGTCGCTGCCTATCAAGTGCTAGGACATCGCCATGTCCGCTTCCCATATTTTACTGAAAAGAACATTCAAATGCGCAAATCATTAACAGCATTGTGTAATTATGCTTACAA
>CAYHAH010000074.1:0-4052 GCA_964354575.1 uncultured bacterium | reverse complement strand
TGTCGCTATCGTAAGGGTATCCCCGGTCTTGAAAAGCGGGATAAGGTTGTATTTCTTGGCAAGATTTTCGGGAATGAGCGAGATCATCTTTGCGTCTATCAGGTAATTTTTAAGGTCGATCCTCGGTATGCCGAGCTGTTCCTCGAAGAAATCGCAAATGTCTTTTTCGGAAACCAGCCCGAGCTTTATCAGGACCTTTCTCAGCGGCTCGCCGCTTTTTTCGCTTTCCTTTGAAGCGGATTTGAGCTGCTCCGCGGAGATTACTTTTTGTTCAACGAGGCTTTCTCCAAGGGATTTTCTTTGATTGACAGGCACTTGCTCACTTCCCTTCCCAAGCGCGAGGCTGCAGGGATACGCTTCACGCTAAATGTGATCTTTAACGGTTTTCAGGATATCTTCCATCCTGAACGGTTTTTCTATGAAATCGGACAGCCCGACTTTTATTGCATCAATTATTATCTTGTCTTTTCCGTACGCGGTGATAAAGATCACCGGAAGGGAGGGGAACGCTTCTTTTGTTTTATTAAGAAGCTCCACGCCGTTCATCACCGGCATGTTTATGTCGGTGATGAGCATGTCAAAGTGGCCGTTTTTCAGCGTTTCCAGCGCTTCCTCTCCGTTGTCCGCGACCTCGGCGCTGTAGCCGCCCTGCTCAAGCATCTGCTTTAAGATGACCCTTACGCTTTCTCTGTCATCAACTACCAGGATCTTTTTCATAAAACTGCCTTCCCTCAAGACGGAATTGACTTAAACCGCCTACTAATATATATTTATTTGCAGATAAAGTCAATCCTTCGATTGACTCAGGATAAAGAAAAGAGGCGGCATTAAAGTAGAAGCAGCAATTTACTCGCTTATAATTGTTCTGGGCCTTGTTACAGGAAGTTTTCTAAACGTGTGCATTTCCAGGATTCCTGAAGAAGAATCGATAATTTATCCCCCTTCCCGCTGCCCGAAGTGCGGATCAAAACTTGGAGCCCTGGACCTTATTCCCGTGATCAGCTACTTGATGCTTCGCGGCCGCTGCAGATACTGCAATGAAAAGATCTCCATCCGTTACCCTGTTGTTGAAGCGCTGACCGCGGCGCTGTTCCTGATGTTTTATTTCAAGGCGGGTTTATCGGTCCAGTTCGCCGTTTACGCGATATTCTCGGCGCTGCTTATCATGATCTCTTTCATGGACATAGAGCATTTCATGATACCCGATTTTTTGATGCTGACGGGAATAGCGGCAGGACTTGCTTACTCGATCTACGCCGGGAGCTTTGCGGGCAGTTTAGCCGCCGTGTGTTTTGCCTTTTTGTTCATGTTCATTCTTGCTGAAGGCGCCAAATATATCCTGAAGAAGGAGGCGATGGGGGACGGGGACATAAAGCTTCTGGTGATGTTCGGCGCTTTCATGGGGCTTGAGAGAACCATTTTATCTCTTGTCTTCGGGTCGGTCCTGGGAGCTGCCGCGGGTTTGCTGGCGGTTCATCTTAAACGTCTCAAGATGGATGATCGCATCCCGTTCGCGCCTTTCCTGGCATTGGGCGCCGTTGTTTCAATTTTGATACGGTGAGCGTTGTGGTATAATCAGTTTCGGTTTATCGAATTACGATATTAGAAGGAAGGATGAACTTGGCAAAGATAAAAGAAGTAAAGGCAAGGGAAATACTGGATTCAAGGGGAAATCCCACGGTGGAAGTGGATGTCCTGCTCTCCGACGGCAGTCTAGGAAGGGCGGCGATACCGTCCGGTGCGTCAACAGGAACTGCCGAAGCAGTTGAGTTGAGGGACGGCGACAGGTCAAGGTATATGGGAAAGGGAGTAAGAAAAGCGGTAAATAATGTTAACGCCATAATTGCAAAAAAGGTCATAGGGATGGACCCCTCGGGACAAAAAGAGATCGATTCCCTCATGATCAAGCTCGACGGCACCAAAAACAAGGGGAACCTTGGAGCGAACGCGATACTCGGCGTGTCTTTAGCGGCCGCAAAGGCGGCGGCGGCGTCAAAAGGAGAGCCGCTATTCAAATACCTGGGCGGAGTTAAGGCAAAGCTTCTTCCGGTCCCGATGATGAACATCCTGAACGGCGGAAAGCACGCGGACAACAATGTAGACCTTCAGGAATTCATGATAATGCCGGCGGGCTTCAAGTCATTCGGCGAATCACTCAGGGCTGGCGTTGAAACGTTCCACTCGCTGAAGAAGGTACTCTCGGCAAAGGGTTACAACACCGCTGTGGGCGACGAAGGCGGCTTTGCCCCGAACCTGAAGAGCAACGAGGAAGCGGTGGAAGTGATACTCGAAGCAATCGAGGGGGCCGGATACAAGGCGGGGAAGCAGATATATATCGCGCTTGATCCCGCATCCAGCGAATTCTTCAGCAACGGGAGGTATGTTTTCTCCAAATCCGACAAGTCCTCAAAGACCTCCGACCAGATGGTCGCGTTTTATGAAGACTGGGTAAAGAAATACCCGATAATTTCGATCGAGGACGGGATGGCTGAGGGCGACTGGGACGGCTGGAAGACCCTGACGGACAGGCTCGGCAAAAAGACCCAGCTCGTGGGGGACGATATCTTTGTCACGAACACCGAATACCTGAAAAAAGGCATAGACATGGGAGTGGCGAATTCCATTCTGATCAAGGTCAATCAGATCGGGACTTTGACAGAAACGCTTGACGCGATCGACATGGCGAAAGAGGCCGGCTACACCGCCGTTGTGTCCCACAGGTCGGGCGAGACGGAGGATACCACGATCGCGGACATAGTTGTGGCCACCAACGCCGGCCAGATCAAGACGGGATCGCTTTGCAGGACGGACAGGGTGGCAAAATATAACCAGCTCTTAAGGATAGAAGAAGAGCTCGGGGCAAAAGCGGAGTTCAAAGGCTTAGGTGTCTTTTACAACATTAATTAAGGAAAGGCTTTGGTATATTGTTTTCTTGCTGGCTTTCATGTATTTTGTTGTCTTGATCAGGAACGATATGGTCCGCAACAGCGGGCTGAAACATGAAAAAGAGGCGGTCAAGAAAAATCTGGGGGAGGAGGCCGCAAAAAGGGCAGCTCTCAAGAGTGAACTGAAAATGCTCGATAAGAGCTCTTATATTGAGAAGCTAGCCAGGGAAAGACTCGGGGTCGTGCGGCAAGGGGAGAATCCCTATAAAGTTATCGTTAAATGATTTTAGAGAGGGGAGATCATGGGGTCCATAGCGGTTGACAGCATTGTTGAGGGGCGCGTCACCGGGATAACCAAGTTCGGCGCGTTCGTCGACCTGGGAGAGCGGAATGTCGGGCTCATACACATCTCGCAAATATCGAACACCTATGTCACGGACGTGGCGCAGCATTTAAAAGTGGGGGACGCCGTCAAGGTCAGGGTAATAGGCATGACCAAGGACGGAAAGTACGATCTCTCGATCAAGCAGCTTGAGAAGCGGGAAGAAAAGAAGTTCGACAGGCCCGCCATGGCGGGCAGGCCCGCCGGGCCGAGGAAATATGAAAGGCGCGAACCGAGAAGGTTCTCGAATTCTTTTGAGGAAAAGATGACCGCTTTCCTGAAGCAGAGCGAGGAAAAACTGCTGGACTGGAAGCGGAACCTTCAGGAAAAGCAGGAAGGGAAAAAGCCCAGGAAATTTTAGTGCCTGGGTGGCGGAATTGCCCGCCAGAGGCGGGCAGGGTAGACGCTCCGAAGTGCCTGGGTGGTGGAACTGGTAGACACGAGGGACTTAAAATTCCTTGGCTGAATAGGCCATGCCGGTTCGAGTCCGGCCCCGGGCACTTTGGTGGGTAGACACGAGGGACTTACCTGTCCGTTGGCTGAATAGGCCATGCCGGTTCTCCCGCTAGGCAATCAGATGCTTCAGCTCCATCAGGTCATCGATCATGAGATCCGGATGATGTTTTTTTAATTTATCCCTGCCGTCAAATCCGTAGGTCACCGCGCAAGTATGCACCTTCGCGTTCTTTCCCGTCTCCATGTCCACTGTCATGTCGCCTATGAACAGCATGCGGTCTTTCGCGACCCTGTACTTTTTCGCCATCGCGTTTATCGCGCACGGATCG
>CAYHAH010000073.1:0-4278 GCA_964354575.1 uncultured bacterium | reverse complement strand
GACCTTAAGGAGACGTTCAAGGGCCTGTACGCTAAAATATCTTTGAACGGCCCGGTTACCGTTCCTCTTATGATGACAAAACTTCCCCTAAGCCTGAATTAAGGAGACGCATTGAAAGAGCCATCTAAACTGGACATACTTCGTCATTCAACATCGCACGTAATGGCTGAAGCCGTAAAGGAGCTTTTCCCCGATGTCCTGCTCGCCATAGGCCCCTCCATTGAAACGGGATTTTATTACGATTTTGACATGCCGCACAAGCTGACGGAGGCAGACCTGCCCAATATCGAGGAGAAGATGAGGGAGATCATAAGCCGCGGCGAAAAATTCGATAGACAGGAAATAAGCAGGACGGAAGCGATAAAGCAGATGAAAAAGGCAGGGGAAATATACAAGGCCGAGCTTCTGGGCGAGATCCTCGACGACAAGGTGACTTTATACAAAAATGGGAATTTTATGGACTTGTGCCGAGGCCCGCACGTCAAATCGACAAAGGACATAAAAGCTTTCAAGCTCCTCTCGATAGCGGGAGCCTACTGGAGAGGGTCCGAAAAGAACAAGATGCTGCAGAGGATCTACGGGACCGCTTTTGAAAGCCAGAAAGAGCTTGATGACCACCTCAAATTCCTTGAGGAAGCCGAGAGGCGCGACCACAGGAAACTGGGAAAGCAGCTTGACCTTTTCAATATTTTCCAGGAAGAAGCGGGGGCGGGCCTTGTATATTACTGTCCGAAAGGAGCCGTCCTCAGGGAGACCCTGGAGAGCTTCCTGAAGCAGGAACACAGGAAGAGAGGATACGAATCCGTTGTCATCCCGCACATCGCCAAGGCGGAGCTCTGGCACGAGTCGGGCCACTACGATTATTACAGGGAATTCATGTACACGATGAAAATGGAAGAACAGGATTATGTCGTAAAACCCATGAACTGCCCCGGGCACATATTGATATTCAAGAGAAAGCTGAGAAGCTACCGCGAACTGCCCATAAGGTATTTTGAGCTCGGCACGGTCTATAGATATGAAAAGTCGGGTGTCCTTCACGGACTGCTCAGGGTCAGGGGCTTTACGCAGGATGACGCGCACATCTTCTGCGCCCACAATCAGCTGAAGGACGAGATAATAAAGGTGCTTGATTTCGCATTCGACATGATGAAGGTTTTCGGTTTTGATTATGAGATAAACCTCTCGACGAGGCCCGAAAAATACGTCGGGACAAAAGAGAACTGGGAGCACGCGACCGACGCGCTTATCGACGCGCTCAAGTCAAAGGGCGAGACCTACAAGATAGACGAGGGCGCGGGCGTTTTCTACGGGCCGAAGATCGACATCAAGCTGAAAGATGCGATCGGGCGGCTCTGGCAGGGACCGACGATACAGGTGGACTTTAATCTGCCCGAGAGATTTGACCTTAAATACACCGGAGAGGACGGGAAAGAGCACCGGCCGGCGATGATACACAGGGTCGTGCTCGGATCTATGGAGCGGTTCATCGGCGCCTTGATCGAACATTATGCCGGAGTTTTTCCTGTGTGGCTCTCTCCTGTACAGGTCCTGATCCTTCCGATAGCGGACAGGCACCTCGAATACGCCAAAAAAGTGAATGACGGGATTTTCGGCGGCGGCATCAGGACGGAAATAGACGACAGAAGGGAAAAGATCGGACTTAAAATAAGGGATGCCGAAATGCAGAAGACTCCGTATATGATGATAATCGGGGACAAAGAAATAGAATCCGGCACGATTTCAGTAAGAGCGAGAGGCAGGGGCGACCTGGGCTCGGTCAAGCTTGACGAATTCATGTCTTCAATAAAAGAAGAAATAGCTAGCAAGAAATAATATATAATATATAATTGGTTTTCCTGAAGGGGGTTTGATAAGGATAAAACATTACACGGTAAATGAGAGGATCCGTTCGGGAGACGTAAGGGTCATCGATGTGGACGGAAAACAGCTAGGAATAATGTCAAGGGATCAGGCGCTTGCCATCGCAAGGGAAGGCGGATACGACCTGATACTGGTCGCCTCGGATGAGAAGGCCCCCGTTTGCAAAATTGCCGATTTCGGGAAAATGAAATACGAAATGATGAAGCAGGAAAAAGAAGCCCGAAAAAAGCAAAAAGCAACGACACTGAAGGAACTCAAGCTTTCGTCAAAGATCGGGGAACACGACTATCAGGTGGTCTTTAACAAGACGGTTGATTTTTTGAAGAAAGGGCATAAGGTTAAGATAACTCTCCGGTTCAAGGGAAGGGAAGTGACGCATCCGGAGCTCGGAGCAAAAGTGCTGCAGCGGCTCATAAATGACGTGTCTGCCTGCGGGGCGCCTGAAACCAGGCCGAAGCTCGAAGGCAAGCTTTATTTCATGCTCCTCGTCCCGAAATGATTAGAAAGAGGTTGTGACATGCCAAAAATAAAAACAAGGAAAGCAGCGGCGAAGAGGTTTAAGATAAGGAAGTCCGGAAGGATATTCCGTTACAGGGCGAAGAAAAAACACCTGCTCGAACATAAATCTGCGTCGGTTAAAAGGAAACTCGGCAAGCGCGTTGAAGTATCCGCTTCCGACAAGGACCGGATAAGACACATGATGGGAGGAATATAGATGGTCAGGGTTAAAAGGGGTTTTGTGGCCCGCAGGAGAAGGAAAAAGCTCCTCAAGAGGGCAAAGGGATTCCGCGGATCTCTGTCAAAGCTGTTCAGGCCTTCGCACCAGGCCGTGATAAGAGCCATGTCCTATGCCACGGCTCACAGGAGAAAACGCAAGGGCGACATGAGAGCGCTGTGGATCACAAGGATAAACGCGGCGGCCAGGGAAATAGGTTTGACCTACGGAAAGCTGATCAACGGCCTGAAAAACGCCAAGATATTGATCGACAGGAAAATGCTCGCTGAAATGGCGGTAAAAGATAACGCCGCCTTCCGTAAGCTTGCCGAAAGCGTAAAGTCCCCGCCAAAAGCGGGGCAGGAAAAAAAGTAAATGATCCAGATGGAAGTCGGCGGGCTTGGATTTGATCCAAGGAACCTGTCCCCTCTGGTGCTCCTCAGGGACCACGATGAAATGAACTTTCTTCCCATATGGATCGGCATTTTCGAAGCCGCGTCCATTGCCATGGAGATGCAGGGTCTGCATCCTCCCCGCCCCATGACGCACGACCTTTTGAAATCCGTGATCGACAAGTTCAACGCCAAGGTCACAAAGATCGTCATAAACGACGTCAAGGAGGGGACTTTCTACGCTGTGATAGAAATTGAAAAAGAAAAAGGTGAAAAGGTCTCCGTTGATTCAAGGCCGTCCGACGCGATAGCCTTGGCCATACGCACATCATCGCCGATATTCGTGTCGGAAGTCGTCATGATGCAGGCAAAGCTGGTTAACGCCGAGAAGGATGCGGAGGAAACGAAGAAATTCAAGGAATTCATCGATAACCTGAAGCCGGAAGACTTCACGAAATATTACAAGAAAGACTGATCAGCTTCTGGATATCAGGAATACCCCGAAACAAATAGTTATTATCCCCAGCCATCTGATAAGTGAGACATTTTCCTTGAATATATAATAAGAAAATATCGCGACCACGACATATGCGACGCTCACCATCGGATACGCCATGCTCAGATCTATCCTTGAAAGAACTACCAGCCAGAATATCGAACTTACGGCAAAGCATGTGATCCCCAAGAAAACATAGGGTTGAAAGACCATCGGGATAATTTTTGCCAGAAGCTGGGTGACGGGAAACTTCCCGAATATCATCATGCCCTGTTTCATGAGCAGCTGCCCCACGATCGCAAGAGATATGGAAATGGCCAAAAGAAAAAAATTAACCAATTTTATTCCTCCTTTTTACCTTGCCTGAAAATATCCCGTAATATATGAGGGAAAGCTGTTTCAAATATTCCAGCGTCTGCTTCGTGCCAAGCTTGCTCTTTCCCCCGCTGCGGTCATTGAACACTATCGGGATCTCTTTGACTTTTGAGTAATTCCCCTTTGCGAGGACCTCAAGCAGTATCTTGAACCCTATCGGGTTTATATCAGCGCCTTCAAGGACGCTTCTCTTTATCATGAAAAATCCCGAAGTGCTGTCATTGACGTGCGTCACGGGTTTCGCAAGGAGCTGCGCGAAAGTCGAACCAAAGCGCCTGTACCAGGGCCAGTTCGTCGCCCCGCCCCCTTCAACGCACCTGCTTCCTATCACAATGTCCGCGTCGCCGGACGATATCGCCTTGTACATTTCCGGTATCGCCTCGGGAGGGTGGCTCAGGTCCGCGTCCATCACGCAC
>CAYHAH010000072.1:0-4898 GCA_964354575.1 uncultured bacterium | reverse complement strand
TTTCACTCTCCTCAATATGCCTGGTCTGACGTTTCCATACCATTCCCTCTGATCTCTGACGGTTCTATTCGCTACCGGGCTCAATTCTCTTCCACTCATTCTTACTCCCCCTTTAATAAACTTTGGATTAAACCGTAACTCCCCTCTATATATATATCGATAAAAAACGACTAATATTTCAATCATGGAAGAGAGGCTGGAATTTTGATAAAATATATCAAATGGCCAAACGAATGATACTCTTGATGTTGCTCTCCGGTATTTTTTCATGTTCGCATGCATATTCATTTAATGCTGACGCGGCTTCGGTCATCAGCCTGGCTTCGGGCGGGGGGACATTCGCGCAGGGAAAGACCGCCTACCTTTATTTCACTTCAAGCGAGCCGGGCATCGTGATCGACGGGGTTTTTCAGGGTAAATATTTCCGCGCCTATCCGTACCGCAATAAATACCGCGCCGTGATCGGGTTCAGTATAGATGACCCGGGCAACAAAAGTTATTTGATGAGGATCACGGCGACCGATCTCGAGGATCACACAAGCGATCACTATTACAATGTATATGTAAAGAGATCGAAGTTCGGGGAATTGAGCTTCTTCCTCAAGCCGAAAAAAGTGGAAATGCTCATGCCCGACATGATCAGGGCCGACTGGAAGAAGATAGAGGACGTGGTCATAAAGGAGAACCCGGAAAAATATTATCAGGGGAATTTCATAAGGCCGGCAAAAGGGAGAGTGTCGATGACTTTCGGGTTGAACGAAACTATTAATGGGGCTGAATCGGGAAAGCACAGGGGGCTGGATTTCGCCGCTGCGGCAGGGACGCCGATCAAGGCTTCAAATTCAGGCATTGTCAGGCTGTCCGAATATCTTCCTGCACACGGGAACACAGTAGTCATCGACCACGGGCAGGGCATATACACTTATTACGCGCACCAGACAAAGCTTCTCGTGACCGCTGGCGATAAGGTCAAAAAGGGGCAGGTGATAGGCCAGATCGGCGCGACGGGGGTGGCAACGGGACCTCATCTGCATTTCGCGGTCAGTTTGCATAATTTGCGCGTCGACCCGATGCAATGGCTGCATGGAGCAATTGTTGATTAAGAAAAAAATATTAAGAATGATCGATGCGAACTTGAACCGAGCGACGGAAGGCATCCGGGTTGCGGAGGATATCGTCCGGTTCGTGCTGGATGATAGTAAGTTGACCTTGAAATTGAAGAATATCCGTCATGAACTTGCGAAGACCCTTCGACTCGGCTTCGACAAGCTCAGCCTTGCTCAGGGCAGGGATGTGAAAGGGGATGTTGGGGCAAAGAGAACAACAAGGTCTGAGGCGACAAGAGCAAATATTCTTGATGTTTTTATGGCGAACATCAAGAGGGCGGAGGAATCGATAAGGGTTTTTGAAGAGACATCCAAGTTGTTTAATCCAAAACTCAGCTCCAAGTTTAAAAAACTGAGGTTTGAACTCTATGATATCGAGCAAAAATCCGCTATCAAGTTAAAAAAAAAGATCAAATTAGATAGCCCTCTCTATGTCATCACGGACCCGTCATTCGGCAGGAGCCATCTTGAAATAATGAAGCAGGCTGCAATAGGCGGGGCAAAGGCGATACAATTAAGGGACAAGAAAATGCCGAAACCGGAACTCTTGAGGACGGCAAAAGCGATGTCAAAGATGTCCAAAAAACTCGGGATAACATTCATCGTTAACGACCATGTCGATATCGCAAAAAGATCAGGGGCTGACGGAATACATCTGGGCCAAAATGACCCGTTAATCGTTACTCGTTACTCGTTACACGGGATGATTTTAGGTATTTCGGCGTCTAATTTGAACGAAGCCCTGAGAGCGCAGAAACTTGGGGCCGATTATATAGGCTTCGGGCCGGTTTTTGGCACTCCGATCAAGCCGGGCGTGAAACCCTCAGGGATCAAGGAACTCAAGAAGGTGATGAAGAGGGTGACGATTCCTGTAGTCGCCATAGGCGGGATAGATAAGCACAACATTCGGCAAGTTTTGAGTGCGGGATGCGATAAGGCAGCTGTAATTAGGGCTGTTTCCGGGGCTAAAAATATTGCTAAAGCAGTAAGAGAATTAATTGGAATTTTGAATGTGGGTATCAGGTGATCGGGTAATTGGGGACAGGAGATTTGGGAATCAGGATATAAGGAAGGAAATGTCCCAAATCACCTAATACCCCAATATCCAGTCCCTAGTCACCCAATTTCCTGATATCCTTAAATTCCTTTAGCCGCCAAATCTCCTATCTCAGTGGTAGAGAACCCCATCTTTCCCGCGGACATGCTCTTCATCTTTTTCACGGTTTCCATGATGGATCTCTCGATGGCTTTCGCCGCTTTTTCTTCGCCGAGAGTCTCGAGCATCATCTGACCCGCTCCGATCGCGGCGAGAGGATTGATGACGTTCTTGCCTGTGTATTTTGGCGCGCTTCCGCCTATGGGCTCGAACATCGAAACGCCTTCGGGATTAATGTTACCGCCCGCGCGTATTCCCATTCCGCCCTGGATCATCGCGCCAAGGTCGGTGATTATGTCGCCGAACATGTTGTCGGTGACTATGACATCGTACCATTCCGGATTCTTCACCATCCACATGCAGCACGCATCCACGTGATTATAATCCGTCTTTATGCCGGGATATTCTTTCGCGACCTCGTTGAAGGTTCTCTCCCAGAGGTCGAAGGCAAAAGTTAAAACGTTGGTCTTGCCAACAAGCGTAAGCTTGTTGTTCTTATTTCTCTTTTTGCAGTACTCGAAAGCATACCGGATGCATCGTTCGACGCCTTTTCTGGTGTTCGTCGATACCTGTATCGCGACTTCGTCTTTTGTGCCTTTTTTGAGGAATCCGCCCGTGCCGGTATAAAGGCCTTCCGTGTTCTCGCGGACGACCACAAAATCGATCTCGTTCGGCCCCTTGTCCTTGAGAGGCGTCCAGACGTTCTCGTAAAGCTTTACCGGCCTCAAGTTTATGTATTGATCGAGTGCGAACCTCAATTTGAGAAGTATCCCTTTCTCGAGTATCCCCGGCGCAACATCCGGGTGGCCGATCGCGCCCAAATATATCGCATCAAACTTTTTCAGCTCCTCGATCGCCGAGTCAGGGAGCGTTTCTCCGGTCTTTTTATAGCGCTCGCCGCCAAAGTCAAAGTTGGTGAATTCGAACTTTATCCCGTACTTGGAAGAAGCGGCTTTAAGCACTTTTACTCCCTCCGCAATGACTTCCGGTCCCGTCCCGTCTCCTCCAATTACCGCTATCTTGTATGTTTTAGCCATGTATCTTCCTCCTTACATATTCTATAAGTCCGCCCGCCTTTATTATCTGCTGCATGAAAGGCGGGAATGCAGTCGCTTTATAATTTTTCTTTGTCGTGACATTTCTTATCTCGCCGATAGTGAACTCGATCTCAATTTCATCTCCCCCGGCAATGCCGTTGACCGCTTCTTTTGATTCAAGTATCGGCAGTCCGATGTTGATCGCGTTGCGGTAGAAGATCCTTGCGAAAGATTTTGCGATGACGGCCGATATTCCGGCTGCCTTGATGGCTATCGGGGCGTGCTCCCTGGAAGAGCCGCAGCCGAAATTCTCGCCCGCGACTATAACATCGTTCACTTTCATCTTGTTCACGAAATGCGGATCCGCATCCTCCATGACGTGCTTCGCGAGCTCCGCGGGGTCATGCGTGTTCAGGTGCCGCGCGGGAATTATCGCGTCGGTATCTATGTTGTCGCCGAATTTATGCGCTCTGCCGAGTATCATAGTTCCTCCGGGCTGCCGATGCGGCCGAGCACTGCCGATGCCGCCGCGACCGCCACATTTGAGAGATAAACTTCAGATTTAGGATGCCCCATTCTTCCCACAAAGTTCCTGTTGGTCGTCGCGATCGCCCGCTCGCCTTCCGCAAGGACTCCCATATGGCCGCCGAGGCATGGCCCGCATGTCGGAGTGGAAACCGCGCACTGAGAATCGATAAAAATATCCATAAGTCCTTCCTTCACCATCTGCTTCACTACCATCTGTGTTGCGGGAAGGATTATGACCCGGACATCTTTGTGTTTTTGGCGTCCTTTCAACAATTTTGCCGCCATTCTCATATCCTCTATCCTGCCGTTCGTGCAGGAGCCGATAACGACCTGGTCGAGCTTTATTTTGCCGACCTTTGATATCGGCTTTGTATTCGACGGCAAACTCGGGAACGCGACTTGCGGCTCGATCTTTCCACAATCATATTCGATCACTTTGGCGTACTTCGCGTCCGGATCGCTTTTATATAATGTATAGCCGCGCCTGATATTGTTGCGCTTGATAGTGTCCTTAACATATTTAACCGTGATATCATCCGGCTCGATCACGCCGTTCTTCCCGCCGGCTTCAATGGCCATGTTCGCCATCGTGAACCTCTGGTCCATCGAAAGTTTCTTTATCGCGTCGCCGGTGAATTCCATCGCCATGTAGCGCGCGCCGTCCACTCCGATATTTCCGATCGTGTAGAGTATAAGGTCTTTTCCCTCGACCCATTTATTGAGCTTACCCTTATAGACGAACTTGATCGTTTCCGGGACCTTGAGCCAGACTTCGCCGGTAGCCATGGCTGCCGCCATGTCGGTAGAGCCGACGCCTGTTGAAAATGCACCGAGCGCGCCGTAAGTGCAGGTATGAGAGTCAGCGCCTATGACAAGGTCGCCCGGCATGACAAGGCCGAGTTCAGGGAGAAGCGCGTGCTCTATTCCCACGCAGCCGATCTCGAAGAAGTTCGTGATATTGAATTTTCTGGCGAATTCCCTGATCATTTTGACCTGCTGCGCAGAGTTTATGTCCTTATTCGCTGTGAGTTCCTCGGGCACCAGTGCTATCCGGTCTTTATCAAAAACCTT
>CAYHAH010000071.1:0-2876 GCA_964354575.1 uncultured bacterium | reverse complement strand
CCCTGCCTGACGGTAGGCACGGCACAATGAAAATATTCATAGATACAGCAAATATAGAAGAAATTAAAACAGCGAACTCCTGGGGAATAATAGACGGCGTTACCACCAACCCAAGCTTGATCGCGAAAGAAGGAAAGAATTTTCTTTCCGTCGTCAGGGAAATAACGAACATAGTTGACGGGCCGATCAGCGCGGAAGCAGTAAGCGCGGACTCCGAGGGAATAGTTGAGGAAGGCCGAAAGCTTTCGAAGATCCACAAGAACATAAACGTCAAGATCCCCGTCACCCCGGAGGGATTGAAAGCCACAAAGATATTGAGCAGCGAAGGCATAAAGGTAAACATGACCCTTGTCTTTTCAACGAACCAGGCGTTGCTTGCCGCAAAAGCGGGAGCAAGCTACGTAAGCCCTTTTATCGGGCGGCTGGATGACATAAGCCACAACGGCGCGGAGATCCTTTGTGAGATGGTCGAGATATTCAATAAATACGGATTCAAGACCGAGGTCATCGCAGCGAGCATAAGACATCCTTTACATGTTATCGAAGCCGCTCTTGCGGGAGTACATATCGCCACTATCCCTTTCAAGGTGATCGAACAGATGATCAGGCACCCGCTGACCGATAAAGGGATAGAAAGGTTCCTGGCCGACTGGGAAAAAGTAAAAAGCAAATAGGAGGAAGAAAATGAGCAATGAAGAAGGACCAAAGACCGACATAGCTGAGCTGCAGGCGCAAAATACGGCCGAACTGTTCAACATAGCAAAGGAACTGAACATTTCAAATTACAGGCAGTACAGGAAGCATGACCTGATATTCAAGATCCTCGAGGCAAAAACCCAGGCCAACGGCCTGATCTTCGCAAAAGGCATCCTTGAGATACTGCCGGAGGGCTACGGGTTCCTCCGAACATGCGGATATCTGCCAAGCTCTGAAGATATATATGTATCTCAGACGCAGATAAGGCGCTTTGACATGACGAACGGAGATCTTGTTTCCGGCCAGGTCAGGCCGCCAAAGGAAGGGGAAAAATATTTCAGCCTGCTGCGGGTTGAAGCCATAAACGGACTTGACCCCGAACTTGCAAGGGAAAGAATTCCCTATGAGGACATGACGCCGATATTCCCGAACGAGATGTACCGGCTTGAATATGACAAAGCTCCCGTCGCATCAAGGCTTATCGACCTTGTCGCTCCGATAGGAAAAGGACAGCGGGGAATGATAGTTTCCCCCCCGAAAGCCGGAAAAACCACGATATTAAAGAACATCGCGAACAGCATAACGGCAAATTATCCGGAAGCCATTATTAAAGTATTGCTGGTTGATGAGCGCCCGGAAGAAGTGACGGACATGCAGCGCTCGGTCAAAGGCGAGGTGATCTACTCCACTTTTGACGAGCCGCCGGAAAACCACATAAAAGTCTCCGAGCTTCTCATAGAGTCCGCCAAGCGTCTTGTTGAAGCGGGGAATAATGTGGTGATACTTCTTGACTCGATCACAAGGCTTGCGAGAGCATACAATTTGGTCACACCGCCCAGCGGAAGGACGCTTTCCGGCGGTCTTGATCCGACCTGTCTTCACCGGCCGAAAAGGTTCTTCGGCGCCGCGCGCAACATAGAGCACGGCGGAAGTCTTACGATCCTTGCGACCGCGCTTGTTGAAACCGGATCCAGGATGGACGATGTCATATATGAAGAATGCAAGGGAACGGGCAACATGGAGCTCCACCTAAACCGCAAGCTCTCGGACAGGCGCATTTTCCCGGCGATAGATGTAAGGATGTCGGGGACAAGAAGAGAAGAGCTTCTCCTGACGGAGGAAGAGCTGAAGAAAGTGTGGCTGCTGAGAAAAGTGCTGGATAATTATGAGGGTTCGGAAGCAACCGAGCAATTGATAGAGAGATTGAAGGAATACAAGTCTAACAAACAGTTCCTGGCGTCAGCGGATGTGAAGTAGAAGGTTCATTTTTCCTGGCTGCACAGAGTGCCGTCTTCCATGTTGATATATTTCTTTAATATGGCTTCGAGCTCATTTAGTCCCTTCCAGTCGCCGTGTTCCGCATCACCGTGTTTAATCCTTCTCCATATGAACATCGCAACGTGCTTTCTTGCTTCCTCAGCTGTCTTGACCTCGCTGAGCTCACTCACAAGCCTTTCGCAGGTCTTGATGTCAATATTTGAAACCAGACTTTTGATTATATTGGGCGAAGAAGCATCAACGCTGAGTTCTCTTATTCCAAGCCCAAGAAGCACCGGAACGGAGATCACATCGCTTGCCATGTCCCCGCAAACCAGCAACGGTTTGCCCGAATTTTTCGCCGCAGCAACCGTTTTTGCTATATGAGACAGAACTTTCGCGTCAAGTTCATCGAACTTGGTCATAGCACTATACCTGTCCTGGAACAATGTCTTCATTGTTAGGTCGTTCGTCCCGAGGCTCAGCCCGTCCGCGACCCTCGCAAGTTCATCAATTTCATTTATTATGTCCGGATGCTCGACCATCGCATAGTATTTTACTTCAGATTCAAAATCCAAATTATCTTCTTTCATTTCTTTCATCGCTTTTCCAATTATTGTTTTCGCCTCTTCAAACTGTTTCACGCTTTTTACTGTCGGGAATTCAATTATCGGCTTAACGCCTGACCGCTTTGCCGCTATTAGTATCGCCTTGACCTGTTTCTTGAAAAGATCGTAATACGGCTTGAAATGCTGCTCATCGAGGCACAATCCTATGCCTTCCTGTCTCCCCACCTGCTCGTCCTGCTGTATTCCCAGATAAATAATAACCTTATCTTTCCAATTGACATCCATTGTCCTTATCACCACATTCATCTTCTCTTCGTCCGAGGTGACATATATGCCGCAATAGAAATCAATCAG
>CAYHAH010000070.1:0-2270 GCA_964354575.1 uncultured bacterium | reverse complement strand
CCCGATAGTTATCTCCGGGATCCTGATCGTCGGCTGTCCGTCAGATACGGGAGCGTGATCGTATTTCCCGCATACCCCGGGGATGAACTCAAGGTCCCATCCGACCATGTCTATCTGCCGGAGCACCTGAGGACCGTTCCCGATCAGCATCGCGCCGCGGACGGGATTCTTGACGCTGCCGTTCTCTATGAGATATGCCTCGGTCACCTCGAACACGAAGTCGCCGTTAGTGACATTCACTTCTCCGCCGCCCATTTTCTTTATAAGAAGGCCGTTCTTGATCGACGCGATTATGTCCGAAGGATTGGTCAATCCGGCCTGGATGAAGGTGTTCGTCATTCTCGGGACCGGCTTTGTCCTGTAAGACTCCCTTCTCCCGTTGCCTGAAGACATGGATCCCAGCAGCGCGGCATTGAACCTGTCCGACATATAGCCTTTAAGGACGCCGTTCTCAATGAGGATCTTTTTCCGGGAGGGGGTCCCTTCATCATCGAACCTGAATGAGCCGTAATTTCCCGGCAGGGTCGCGTCATCAACGACGGTCACAAGTTCGGACGCCACTTTCTGGCCGATCTTGCCGGTGAATATCGAAGTGCCTTTCTGGATAAAATCCGCTTCCAGGGCGTGGCCGCAGGCCTCGTGCACCATGGTCCCTCCCGCTTCCGCCGACATCACGACCGGCATTTTGCCGGAGGGGGCGTGCCTGGCATCCAGCATGAGCAAGGCGCGTTCCGCCGCCATCCTTGTTGTCTTTTCAGGGTCATGTATCTCAAAGAGCTCAAAACCTACGCTTCCGCCGGGTGCTTCGTATCCGGTCTGAAGCATGCCGTCTTTTGCCGCCACAATGTTCACCGCGAACCTCGTCCTTATCCTGTTATCTTCAATGTAGGCGCCAAGCGAATTGGCTATCGTGACCGCCTGGTTCGTGTCAATGTATCTGACGGTGACCTGCCTTACTTTGCTGCCGTAAGACCTTGCGACATCATTCGATCTCCTGACAATATCGACTTTTTCGCTTGTCGGAACCGAAGCGGGCCTTTTCTTGACCTCAAAATCAAGGGGGGACAGCACCGGCTTTAAGCCGACACATTTCTTATTCGGGCTTTTATTTATGGAATTCGCGAGGAAACGGGCTTTTTCACTCAAGCTGTTGATCGAGATGTCATCTGAGGCGGCGTAATATATCGTGCCGCCGTCCATCACCCTTATCCCGGCGCCTATATCGGTTCCCGAGCTTATTTTATCGATCTTGTTGTCCTCGAAAGTGACGGATGTCTGGGCGGTATCCTCTATGAAAATGTCCGCAAAGTCCCCGCCTTTGGATAAAGATACGCTTAATATTTCTTCGAGGTCAGATCGTGACAACATATATTGTGAAGTATAACATATTCTGATAAAATAACGGCCGATTGCTTCGGGCCATTAGCTCAGTTGGTTAGAGCGCGCCCCTGATAAGGGCGAGGTGGTTGGTTCGATTCCAACATGGCCCATGAAAAAATCCGAGAGGTCAGGCTCCTATGTTAAGGGTCTC
The DNA here is from genome assembly GCA_964354575.1 of uncultured bacterium. GTDB lineage: Bacteria > Margulisbacteria > WOR-1 > CAVSGV01 > CAVSGV01 > CAYHAH01. Next base: position 739 of record CAYHAH010000070.1, on the reverse strand, counting down.
GTCGATCAGGGGAGCATCGATTTTGTCTTCATTCAGTTTAATGGCCTTGGTTACCGCTGTATCGCAGAGCTTAATGGCAACCCTGGGAATCCCCCTCGAACTTTCATAGATCTTTTTGATGGCCGCCGCGGTAAAGGGCTGGATCGCCTTTCCGCCGACAGCGGTAATGCGCGCTTTTATCAGGTCTTTCAGGTCTTCGAATTCCAGATGTTTCAGGGATATCTCCAGGATAAGCCGTTCGTAAAGCGGCTGAATTTCATTTTTCAGCTTGTCAACCGTTTCTGGAATCCCGGCCATGACCAGGGTCACCCCGTCCTGGTCTGCCAGTGTCCGGAGCGGCTTTTCTATTTCCACGGTGAATTCATGTGCCTCATCCATCAGCAGGACCAGCCTCTTGCCTATTTTTTTGCGGAATTTGTCCAGATTGTAGATGTCATAATATGAACTGGATTTAGGCGCCTCGATCCCCAGGCTTTCTATGATGAATTTGGTCAGCTGGCCGAACTCCTGCGGCGGCCGCGCGATATAAATGGAATAGAATTCGCCCGGCAGGGAAAGGGACAGCCACCTCAACAGCGTTGTTTTGCCGACTCCCAGAGGGCCCGTGATCAATATGTGGCCGCTGCTGGTCCTTATCTTTTCAAGTATCGTCTTGACTTCATTCTTGTAGCCGGAAAAAAGTTCGGGATGAATATCAATGGTAAAAGGGTTCTTTTTCCATCCGACCCTCGAATACCAG
>CAYHAH010000069.1:0-3036 GCA_964354575.1 uncultured bacterium | reverse complement strand
TGCGGCGTCTCTTGCCCTTCCGGGTATGCCTGCCTCCCTCATGGCAGTGACGATGCGCGATGCGGTAGTATAATCCGGCTTATTGATCACAACCGTCAGGTAGTCCTGGTTAATAGAGACCGGCACCTCGCGCTCCACGATCGCTCCGTTAACAATTCTCCCTGCGTTCGTCTGTCTTTTTTCGATCGATGTTGCCTGGCCGCCTTCAATGCCCGAAAAACCCACTGCAAGCGATCCCTGGGCAACGGCGTAAACATTATCGTCCGCGCCCATGAGAGGCGTCATCAAAAGTATTCCCCCCTGAAGGCTGGTGGCATCTCCCAGTGAAGACACAACAACATCGATCTTTTGCCCGACCTGCAAATAAGGGGGAAGTTTTGCGGTCACCATGACCGCCGCGATATTCCTTGACCTGAATTCCTTTTCCTGAGGCACGATCCCCATCCTGGAAAGAAGGTTCGTGAGCGCCTGCTTCGTGAACTGCGTCTGGATGGAATCCCCGGTGTTCTTCAGTCCCGCGACAAGCCCGAACCCCATGAGCTGATTGTCCCTGGCCTCCAGCACGTGCGCTATGTCCTTGACCCGGACAGTCGGCGATGCGGCGAAAGCAAAGGAAAAAGTGAAAAGTAAAAAGGCAAACGTACAGGTCAAAAGTAAAAACTTTTGAATTTTGCCTTGCACCTTTGCCCTTTGATTTTTGCCTTTTGCTTTTTTCATATTAGAATATCCAGTTCATGAAGCGGCTGAAAACGCCGGGACCTTCCGCATCTCCCACAGCACCGCTGCCTTTCACTGAAACGGTGGCATCAGCCACCTGATAAGAATAAACGGTGTTCAGCAGGCTTACATCCTTCGGGCGGATCATGCCGGATATCCTTATGGTCTGCACCTCAGAGTTGACCTCAACCCTGTGTTCCCCGTCTATCACAAGATTCCCGTTCGGCAGAACTTTAACAACGACCGCCGCGACTTTTGCGGTCACGTTGCTTGTCCTGGCGGTATCGCCAAGCCCCTTATAAGTGTTGCCGCCGGAAGCGGCGGCCGATTTGCCGGGATGGTAAAAATTAACAAGATTTGAGCTGAAAGCGAGGCTCAGGCTGTCGCTCGCGTTAGTGTTCGTTCCGGCTTTTTGCACGGCTGATGTTGTCTCAAGGATGATGACGGTTACGACGTCCCCCACCCTTAATGACTTGCTGACGGAATAGGGCGAAGAGCTGGTGTTGTTCCAGATGGAATCAGAATAAGCAAAACTAAAAGATAACAGCAGAATAATGAGGATTAAAAGCTTTTTCATTTTGTTCTGTTCCTTTCGTCGACCAATATGACCCTGGGCTTCAAGTTTTTGATCTCATTTTCGTCGACCGCCGCATAAGCGATCACGATTATCCTGTCTCCCGGGATCGCAAGACGCGCCGCGGCGCCGTTCAAACACACGATGCCGGGTCCGCCTTCGATAACATACGTTTCAAACCTCTCGCCGTTATTTGTATTCACGACCTGGACTTTTTCCCCCGGCAAGATGTCGGCGCTCCTGATCAAGTTCTTGTCTATTGTTATGCTCCCTTCGTAATTAATGTCCGTACCGGTGACGGTCAACCTGTGAAGCTTCGATTTAAGCATGGTCCTCATCATCTGACCGTTACCTCTCCCGTGCCCGTGATCAGGCCGATCAATTCCTTGCCGGATGTCGAGTTTTTGACCTTGATCTCACTCCCCAAACTGCCGTCTTCCAGAGATGTCCCGTCGGCCGAAACGAGAACATTTTGAGCGCCCGCGGTTATTTTTATCTTTTCGTTCTTCCTCACAAGCGGCCTTTCTTTTATCATCCAGCCGTATATGGGATTCCCGTCGGGCACGAAAGTCTTTGCTTCCCTTCCAAGGGCAAGGTCGATGTCCTTGATCACATCGGCATTGAGCACCGCTATGTCCCTTTCCTCAATGGCGGCTTCGGCGCTTGATATAAGGTCCCCTCTCTTCAAACGCTTTTTCGCGACAACGATCCTGTCAAAAACGGAAACCTTTGTTCTGAGGAATATTTTTTCTTTCGGGACATCGTCAACGATCACCTGTACCGGAACGATGATGTTGCCTATAGGCTTAAAGCCCGGATACAGCTCGGCGATAGAGAAAGTGACCTTTCCCTTGCGCGCCCTGAGGTCCCTGAAAACCTTGTCCGCATATTTATACGACACCTCGATCTTTTTGCCGGAGAGGCCCGGGTCTTTTGTGACAAGATAACTGATAATGGCTTTCGTCATCCTGCCGGGGACATCGTTCAACACGCTGGCGCCAAAAGCGGAGGTTCCCGCCAGGGCCGCCAGAAAAATTATGATTATGAACTTTTTTGTCATTTTACGATCCTGCGAAAAAAACCAGCTTGCATCACTGTTTCATCCTGTCCACCGAAGTCAGCATGCCGTCATAGCTCTGGACGGCTTTCGAGACCGTCTCAAATATTCTCTGGATCATGACCATCCGCATCATCTCGGATATGACATCGACATTTGAGCTCTCAAGAGCATACTGATTTATGGAGCCGAATCCTTCCTGATTGGCGAGGCCGATGGTGGGCGCTCCGGAAGATTCAGTTTCAACGAACAAATTACCGCCGATGCTTTTCAGTCCGGCCGGGTTGAAGAAATTAACCAGGGCGATCTGGCCGACCTCCTGGGGCGTGACGCTGTTGTTCACGGAAGCAAGAACGGTCCCGTCCTGTTTTATCGTGATCCCCGTCGTTCCCTCGGGAATTATGATGCCGGGTTCGAGCTTGTGGCCGTTAGGATCGACCAGGTTCCCTTCATTGTCGGCATGCAGGTTCCCCGCCCTTCCATAAGAAAAATTGCCGTCGGGCATGCTGAACTGGAAAAACCCGTTCCCCTGGATCGCAAGATCAAGCGGATTATGCGTGACCTCGATCGTGCCCTGCGAAAAATCCTTGGTGGTCGCCGCGACGCGCACGCCTGTCCCGTACTCCGTCGGGCCGAACGGCGGCACGATGCCCTGTTTTATCATCTGGTCCCTCAATTCGGATTGAAA
>CAYHAH010000068.1:0-3832 GCA_964354575.1 uncultured bacterium | reverse complement strand
TATCCTTTTAAGCGTATCCAGCAGGCCGGCAACATTTGCCGATGTATCCGGCTGTTGCCTTTCCGGAGATGTTTCGGCTGCAGCCTCCTTTATATTATTTATAGTAGTATCCTGGAACCACGCCTGGGCGAGCAAGATCTGCGATCTTACGCCCAAATAATTACTATTCTCAATGCCACCCATTTACACGCCTCCTATTAATTAAAGGTACGGTTATTTATCGGATGAAAGGCGGGAAAATTTCACTTTTTCTCAATTTCCTGCTGTCGAAATAAGCTACAAATGTTGACATTCGCCACAACAATCGGTGATTTTTGCTCTTGAATCTCCCGGCATAATAATTGCTGCTGATTGCATGGGAGGCGATTAAACATGAGCGAAGAGCTGACGCCGTATGAGGGAATCGAACACAGGATTTTCCTGATCCGCGGGCAAAAAGTGATCCTGGATAAGGACCTTGCGGAATTATATTGCATAGAAACGGGCTATCTTAACCGGCAGGTCAGGCATAACATAGATCGTTTCCCGGAAGATTTTATGTTCCAGCTGTCCAAAGAGGAATTCGAAAACTTGAAATGCAAATTATGCATATCAAGTTGGGGCGGCAGGCGTTTCCCGCCGCTGGCTTTTACTGAACACGGCGTGGCGATGTTATCAAGTGTGTTGAATAGTCCTAGGGCCATTCAGATGAATATCTTTATTATGCGAGCATTTATCAAGCTAAGACAATTGTTGGCGAACAACCAGGAGCTGGCGAAGAAGATCGAACTGCTGGAGAAGCGCGTTTTCAAGCATGACGCGAATATTCGGGATCTGGTGCGGGATATACGCCGTCTCACAATGACAAAATCATCAAGTAAATTGAGTGTAGGGTTCCTGAAATAAATCAGGCCCTATTCCCTCTTTGCATTTTCTGCCCGGAAGCGTATCATTCCCTTTCATGAAATGGCATGTTTATATCCTCAAGTGCAAAGACAGGTCCCTCTATACCGGGATCACCACCGACCTGAAAAGAAGATTTGAAGAACACAGGTCAGGAAAAGGCGGAAATTACACAAGGTCGCATAAGCCCGAAAAGATAGTGTATTTCGAAAAGCTTAAAAGCAGGAGCATGGCGCTGAAAAGGGAAGCGCAGATAAAACGGATGAAAAAAAAGGACAAGTCAGGTTTGATATTCCGGCGCATCGGATTATAATTCAGACTATATGTCCGATCTTGACTATTCAAGCAGTTCCCTGGAAGCGGTCTATAAAGAGCTAAAGACCTCGCAGATCGGACTCCCTGAAAAAGAGGCAAAGAAACGCCTTCGGCTCTACGGCTTTAACGAACCCGCCAAAGGGAAGAGAAGGCCGGTTTTTATCCAGCTCCTTCTGAAATTCGGCAATCCTCTTATCGTGCTTCTTCTGATAATAGCAGGCTTTTCCCTGTTCTTCGGGCAAAAGATAAGCGCTTTGATCGTCTCCTTGATGGCTGTTGTAAGCGTGTTCCTTTCTTTTTTCCAGGAATACCGCGCGGGCAGAGAAGCTGAACGCCTGGGCGAAATGGTCCATACCACCGCAACGGTCATCCGTCACGGCAGATCAAGAGAGGTCAAGATCAGAGATATTGTTCCGGGAGACATTGTTGATCTTTTTGCCGGAGACATGATAGCGGCGGATCTCAGGATCATTTCCTGCAAAGACCTGTTCATCAATCAGGCGTCGCTTACGGGCGAATCGTTCCCGGTGGAAAAATTCGCGGATCCCGCGCACGCAAAGCCCCGTTCTCCCTCCGATCTTCAGAACATCTCTTTCATGGGATCGAGCGTGGTCAGCGGAACAGGCCTCGGGGTTGTCATAAGAACCGGCCTGCATACCCAGTTCGGAGAGCTCTCTAAACATCTGGCGGCGATCGATACCGAAACAAGCTTTGACAGGGGTGTCCGGGAATTCACCTGGCTCATGATATATGCCATGTTTTTTATGGTCATGTTCATTTTTGCCATCAATGCCTTCCGACGGGGCAATATGGCGGAAGCTTTCCTTTTTTCGCTGGGCGTCGCAGTGGGACTTACTCCCGAGATGCTGCCGGTGCTTGTGACGGTGAATCTTTCCAGGGGAGCCGTCAAAATGTCAAAAAAAGAAGTGATAGTGAAGAGGCTGTCTTCCATCCAGAACTTCGGCGCGATGGATATTCTTTGCACCGACAAAACAGGCACCCTTACCCTAAATCACATTATTTTGGAGAAACACTGCGATGTGACGGGAAAGGAGAACGAAGATGTGCTGAAGTTCGCCTACATGAACAGTTTTTACCAGACAGGGCTGAGGAATCTTCTGGACAAGACCATCCTCAACCACGAGAGGTTCGCGTTAAAGAGATACAAAAAGCTGGATGAGATACCGTTCGATTTTTTGAGAAAAATAATGTCGGTTGTCATTGAGTTCGAGGGCAGTCACAGGATAATCTCAAAAGGAGCGCCGGAGGAGATATTCAAGCGATGCACGCATTATGAACTTGAAGGGAAGATACACGACATGCATCACGGCCTGCACGCCGACCTGAAAAAAGAATATGACAGTTTGAGCGGGGAAGGGTTCAGGGTGCTTGCGGTAGCGTATAAGGATGCGGATGTTAACAGGGAATTCTTTTCAAGGGAGGATGAGAACGGCCTGATCCTGAAAGGATATGTTGCGTTCCTGGATCCCCCGAAGCCGACGGCAAAAGCAGCCATCCAGGCGCTGAAAAAACTCGGGATCGATGTCAAGGTCTTGACGGGCGACAACGAGCTGGTCGCGGAAAAAATATGCCGCGAGGTGGGGCTTGATGTCTCGGGGCTGATCACCGGCGAACAGATCGATGCAATGAACGACAAGGCCCTGAAAGACATTGTCGGAAAGATGACCGTCTTTGCGAGGACATCTCCCGTCCAAAAAGAAAGGGTCATACGCGCGCTTCATGACATAGGGCATACGGTCGGGTACCTGGGTGACGGCATTAACGACGCTCCCGCCCTGAAAGCATCCGATGTCGGGATCACGGTCAATAACGCGGTCGACATAGCGAAAGAGTCATCAGACCTGATCCTTTTGAGGAAAAGCTTGATGGTCCTTAAGGACGGCGTCATCGAAGGAAGGCAGACGTTCGGCAACATCGTTAAGTACATAAAGATGGGCTCGAGCTCCAATTTCGGCAACATGTTCAGCATGACGGGCGGCAGCCTGTTCCTTCCATTCCTTCCCATGCTGCCGATACAGATACTATTGAATAATTTCCTTTATGACATGTCCCAGCTTGCCATCCCGACGGATGAGGTTGACAGGGAATACATAGCTAAGCCGCGCCCGTGGAACATCGCCTCAATCAAGAAGTTCATGGTGCTTATCGGGCCGATAAGCTCGATATTCGATTTTGTCACGTTCGGCGTGATGCTTTTTGTTTTCAGGGCGTCGGCCGATCTGTTCCATACGGGGTGGTTCGTGGAATCGCTTATCACTCAAACCCTTATAATATATGTAATAAGGACATCAAAGATCCCGTTCGTCGGGAGCATGCCCAGCCGCGCTTTGATATTCACTTCGCTTCTGATAGCGGCGGTGGGCATTTATCTGCCGTTTTCCCCTCTGGCAGGGGCTCTTGGGTTTGTAGGCCTTCCCGCGCCGTATTTTGCCGTCCTCACCGTGATAGTCATCACATACATGCTGATGGTCCAGCTCGTGAAGAGCTGGTTCGTCAGGAAATACGGGTTTGACTGAACCAAGCTGAATATTTCTTCTTGAACGCCGATATTATTTTTGCTATATTAGACTGTTTGTTTTAAATATGAATTACAGCGCAGTACTTCTAAGCATAG
>CAYHAH010000067.1:0-5998 GCA_964354575.1 uncultured bacterium | reverse complement strand
GCGACATTCTGCTTGGGAAGCAGACATTCTACCACTGAATTAAGCCCGCAAGAAGAATAGATATATTAACAAATTTACCGGGTTTGTTCCATTTGATTTTATTCAGATCATAATGTATATTAATTATCTAAATGAAGCATCAGGAAATTGCCAAGATTCTGGAAAACACGAAGGCAGCCCCCGAACATTTTAGATTGAAGCTCGCCGCACCGAAGATCTCAAGAGAATCCATGCCCGGACAGTTCATCATGATCAAATGCAGCGATTCCACCGATCCCCTTCTGAGACGGCCCATAAGCTTTAACAGGATCGACCGGAACAAAGGCACGATCGACATCCTCTTCAAGGTCGTGGGCAACGGGACCAGGCTTTTATCGGAAAAGGAACCCGGGGAGGACCTGGACATAATCGGGCCTCTGGGGAACGGCTTCACGATAGACACGTCAAAAGAGCTTGCGATCCTCGTCGGAGGCGGAGCCGGGATAGCGCCTCTTCTCAGCCTGGCAAAAGACCTGATCCCCAAGACCAAAGGCCGGTACGCGCTGATCGGCGCAAATAACATCAATTCCGTCATCTGCGAAGAGGATTTCAAAAGCCTCGGCTGCGAGACGATCGTCTCAACGGATGACGGGACTTACGGGAAAAAAGGGCTTATCACCGGCATATTGCTTGATATCATCGGCTCAAAGTTATCACCGGTCAATTCATGCATTTATGCATGCGGCCCCAGGCCAATGATAAAGGAACTGGAAAGCATTTCGGCGCAGTATAAAATACCCTGCCAGGTTTCGCTTGAGGAATGGATGGCTTGCGGGATCGGCGCATGCAATGGGTGCACCGTAAAGACAAAGCAGGGTTATAAGAAAGTCTGTTCGGACGGGCCTGTATTCAATGTGGGAGATCTTTTATGGCAGAGATAGCGGTTAATATCGCCGGAATTAAAATGAAGTCTCCTGTGATGGTTGCGTCGGGAACTTTCGGGTCGGGACAGGATTATATTGATTTCATCACCCTTGATGAAATTGGAGCGATCGTTACCAAAAGCGTCACGCTAAAGCCGAGAGAAGGCAACCCTCCTCCAAGGATATGCGAAACGCCGTCGGGGATGCTGAACACCATCGGCCTTGAAAATCCGGGGATCGAAAAATTCATCAAGGTTGAACTTGAGTTCCTCAAGAAATTCAAGGTGCCCGTGATCGTTAATATCGCCGGAGAAACGCTTGATGAATACATCGAGCTTGCAAAGATACTGGATAAACAGGACAGGGTGAACGCAGTAGAGATCAATATCTCCTGCCCGAACGTTGGCAAGGGCTGCATTTCCTTCGGCACCGATCCTCTGGCGACCAAGGAGATCGTGAGAGCGGTAAGAAAACAGACAAAGAAGCTGCTGATCACAAAGCTTACTCCGAATGTGACCGACATAAAGGCGATCGCAAAGGCCGCGGAGGAAGCGGGAAGCGACGCCGTTTCCGCCATAAACACGATCATCGGCATGGCGATAGATATCAACAGCAGGAGGCCGAAGCTTTCGATGGGCGTCGGCGGGCTTTCCGGCCCGGCCATAAAGCCGATAGCCGTCAGGATGGTCAACGAAATATATAAAACGGTCAAGATCCCCGTTATCGGCATCGGCGGGATAATGTCCGCCAACGATGCGATCGAATTTTTCCTGGCCGGCGCTTCAGCCGTTCAGGTCGGGACTGCAAATTTTGTCAATCCGAGCGCAGCGACAGAAATAGCGGAAGGGATAAAGAAGTATCTAATAGCTAATAAATTTGAAAGCATCAAGGATATCGTCGGCCAAGCAAAGATCTGATCCTCACATGAAAAAACTCAAAGTCAAAGACTTCAGCCTGGATCACACCCTTTCCTGCGGACAGGTCTTCAGGTGGCACAGGCATGAGGGTTTCTGGTACGGCTTTATAAAAAGGAAGCCGGTCAAAATAAGGCAGGAGAATGGCGAACTGATATTCGACGGAAAGGCCGTAAGCAAGGACATTATCGATTATTTCAATCTTGACCTTGATTACATAAAAGTGATCAGGACCTTCCCGAAGAACAGGATACTGATCCTGGCGTTAAAAAAATACTGGGGCCTCAGGTTGATCAAGCAGGATCCGTTCGAGTGCCTCGTTTCATATATCTTGTCTTCGCAGAACAATATCCCGAGGATTAATAAGATGGTCAACGAGCTGAGCTTCCGCTTCGGCAAAGAGATAACATTTGAAGGCAGAAAAGTCCACGCGTTCCCCACCCTGAAAGAACTTTCCAAGTGCTGCCGGGACGATTTCCGCCACTGCAGGCTCGGTTTCCGCGATAAATTCCTGGATGATGCGATCAGGAAGCTCTGCTCGAGGGAAGTGAAGCTTGAAAAGATCGGCAAAATGCCCTTCGGAAGGGCAATGAACGAGCTGCTAAAGATAAAAGGCGTCGGGAAAAAGGTCGCCAACTGCGTCCTTTTGTTCGGCTTCAACAAATATGAAGCGTTCCCAATCGACGTGTGGATAGCGAGAATTTTAAGGAAATATTTCCCCGGAAAGGATGCCTCATATTTCGGGAAATACGCGGGTTACGCCCAGGAGTTCTTGTACGCTTATGTTCGAGGAATGTAGGGACAGCCCTTGTGGCTGTCCGAATTTTGGACAGGGATAAACCCTGTCCCTACATAACATTTAATTTTTCCTTCCCAAAACTTCCCTGACAACTTCGCGGTCATCGATGGCGATCTTAATCCCGTTATAATCCTGGGATTTTTCATGCCCCCTGCCGGCAAGAACGACCACATCTCCGGCTGCCGCCATGTTGATCGCTTCCTCTATGGCGGTCTTCCTGTCCTCTATCTTTAAATAATTCTTGTTATAACTTCCGCCGCCCCTTACAGCTCCCTCTTCTATCTCGTTCATTATCTTTTCAGGAGGCTCCGAATGGGGATCGTCGGTGGTGATGTATGTAAAATCGGCCAGCTTGACCGCGATCTCGCCCATGATCGGCCTCTTGGCCCTGTCCCTGTCGCCCGGGCATCCAAAAACAAGGATCATTCTCCCCTTAGTAAGAGGCCTGACGGTTTCCAGAAGTTTTGTCAGGCTGTCAGGCGAATGCGCAAAATCCACTATAACCGGGAATCTCTGGCCGGCATCCACCCTTTCAAATCTCCCGGGTATGTATTTTACTCCCTCAACGGCTTTCTTCATCTGCTCATAAGGGATTTTGAACACCCTGCCGCAGAGAAGCGCCGCCATTATGTTGTAAGCGTTGCAGACTCCGATCAGGTTCGTGCTTATCCCGAATTTGGCATCGTGAGTTTCAAGGTCGAATTTCATCCGGTCAAGCGAGCTTTCAAAATTCGACGCCCTCAGGGACGCGTTGTTTATCGCGCCGTAAGTCATTATGTTGCCGTCGACGTATGTCATGACTTTTTTCCCGTACGGGTCGTCAATATTCACGATGCCGGTGACATCTTTTTTATGGCCCTTGCCGAGCTTTTCGAACAATCTTAATTTTGACTTGAAGTAATTCTGCATATTCCCGTGGAAATCAAGATGGTCATGGGTCAAATTGGTGTATATCGCAACGTCAAATTCGCACCCGTACGTCCTGTGAAGCTCAAGAGAATGGGACGAGACCTCCATGACGACATGCGTGACGCCTTCGTTCACCATTTTTGAAAGAAGCTCCTGGAGCTCGGAGGATTCGGGAGTGGTCAGTTTCACCGGCAGCCCCCTGCCCTCTATCCGCGCCTCCACAGTCCCGATAACGCCAACCTTGTATCCGGCTTTCCTCAATATAGCCTCTATGAGAAAAGAAGTCGTCGTTTTTCCGTTGGTCCCCGTTATGCCTATAATTTTCAGTCTCCTGGACGGATAGCCGAAGAATGCGGATGAGATCTCTGCAAGCGCGATCCTGGCGTTAGGGACGATGACCTTGGTTATGCCGGCGGGAATATCGATGTCTTTTTCGAGCACCACGGCCTTTGCGCCGCGCTCAACTGCCTGGGCGGCATAATTCGCCCCGTCGGCCTTGAATCCGGGTATTGCCACAAAAATATATCCGGCGGCTGCCGACCGTGAATCATAGGTGATACCCGTGACTTCGATATCTCCGTCGCCGACTACCGTGGATCCTTTTGTTGTAAGCAGTAGATCTTTAAGTTTCATAGTTAATCAGACAGGGGGTCTGATATCTTTCCTTTCGACAGGAGGCTCCGTAGCCCCTGGTAAAACGCGACTCCTTTATCAAAGATCGTGTAACTTAAGGATTCAAAAGGCAGATCGTACGCGCCTATCCAGGACTTGGGGGTTCCGTTAAAACCTTTCTTGAACCTGTAAACCCCGAAAAGCGGATGGCCCCCGGAGGGGCTTGAAGGAACGCCCCATAGATCGTAAACTTTGATCCCTTTTTCCTTCGCCCATTTTATCAGGTGCCAGTGAAGCGCGTGGTTGGGCATGACGTTCCTGTAATCATTGAGCGACGCTCCGTACATGTACCAGACACGATCCCCGAACCTGAACGCGAAAAGCGAAGCTATCGGCATACCCTGATATTCGGCGATGAAAACATTCGCCATGCCTCTGTCGATCAAACATTCCTTGAGCTTAAGATAATATGACTTCGGATGGATGATGAAGACATCCCTTTTGCTTGTTTCCTGATACATCTTGTAAAATGACTCTATGCCGGCCGGGCTTGAATCTTCCCTCACCTTCACGCCCTTCTTCTCCGAAAGCCTTATGTTGTATCTCGTCTTTTCCTCAAAACCCTTCAGAAGTTCGTCGATCCCCTTAGTCAGGTCGATAAAGGAGGTAGTTCTCGGCTGGACCTGCTTGCGCTTGCGGATAAATCCTTTTGCTTTCAGGATATTTACGGCTTCGGCGTCCTTGTCCTCTATTTCAGGGTCGATCTTCAAGGCGATCGCGTTCCTCAATGCCGCCTCCACGCATACGCCGTCAAAAAGAGCATCGATATATCCAGAGCTTGAGAATGATGCCACCGGGCCCCTCGGTGCATAGAAAAAGTTCTTTTTAACGAAAGGAAGCTTCCTGGACAGGATGGAGATCCCCGCTTTTATCGCGCTGCCCTCCTCCGCCGCGATTATGAAATGTTCCCATCCGAGCTTTGACTTGAATTCGCCCCACTCGTAGGACTGGAGTATCTGGCTGTCTTTCTGCGAGGCGACAAAGCGGTCCCATTCTTCCCTGTCGTTTTCATTCAAGACCCTGACTTGCATAGAGTGTGATTTTATCAAATATGGTATAATTTTGCTATCATGATACTTGTCATCGATAATTACGACTCGTTCACTTACAACCTGGTCCAATATTTCGGCGAGCTCGGTGCCGAACTCCGGACATACAGGAACGACAAGATAACGATCGACGGGATCAAAAAGCTGAAGCCCGAAAAGATAGTGATCTCCCCGGGCCCCGGCTATCCGAAAGACGCTGGAATAAGCATCGCCGTGATAAAGGAATTCGCCGGCAAAGTCCCCATCCTGGGTGTTTGCCTGGGGCACCAGGCGGTCGGCGAGGCTTTCGGCGGAAAGATAGTCCAGGCGAAACGGTTCATGCACGGAAAAACTTCTCTTATCCGCCATGACGGCAGGACGATATTCAATGGGCTTCCGAACCCGTTCACCGCCACGCGTTACCATTCCCTTCTGGTCGAAAGATCAAGCCTTCCCGCCTGCCTTGAGATAAGCGCATGGACCGATCAGGACGAGATAATGGGAATAAGGCACAGAGAATTCAAGGTAGAGGGGATACAGTTCCATCCGGAATCGATACTCACCACTGAGGGAAAAAAGCTGCTGAAGAACTTTTTGTCTCTTTAGGCTTTTCTGCTGTTTTGTTTTCTTTCTTGATTTCCGGCAATTTCCCAATTTGCTTTGATTCGTGAAGGCCATTCTTTCTATGGTCCGTCATATAAAAGCCCGAACCCTTGAAAACTATTCCCGATGAAGAGATCAAACGTTTTACGGGTGAACCGCATTTTGGGCATG